>NZ_AQXL01000135.1 GCF_000376225.1 Effusibacillus pohliae DSM 22757 | reverse complement strand
CAAACAGTTTCAGTTGTGGTATAATAGCCATAGCAGGCGACCCTCCAGAAAATAAAATTGTGGCTTCGTCAACTACAATTTTACCACGGATGAACTCGCCTGTTTACTATTTTTAACCACATCAAGAGGCTGGGGTGGAATTTCGGAACCCGGCCTATTTTTGTGTCTGAAAGGGTACGTTTTCCGCTGATTTTTGGGGGAAAGATTATTTTCGCTTATTTCTCAGCCCTTGTCCCGTTTGGCTTCCCGGACATCGCAAAAAGCTCGCGGGTGCGTTTTCATACGTACTCCTCCCCAATCACTTTGTCAACAGCCGAACGGAAGATGGCCCACTCCCGTTGTTTTTGTTGCAGGTGGGACCGTCCCCTGTCGGTGATCCGGTAATACTTTCGCTTGCGTGCACCCGCTTGTTCGCTCCAAAAGGACTCCACGAATCCGTCCGCTTCCAACGCGTGCAGAATCGGATACAATGTGCCTTCTTTGAACGAAAAGATGCCATTCGAACGCTTTTCAATTTCCTTGATCATTTGGTACCCGTACATCGCTTCTCTCTCCAAAAGAGTAAGAACCAAAATGACCGTACTTCCTTTCAACAGTTCCTTGTCGATGCCCATGATACCCCCCCTGGATACTTGCATCGAAATTCTATACATCGATTATCTATGTATAGAATAACACCACCCCTGCCTAAAGTCAATCAAAACAATTCCATGATTTCACAGAAAAATGATAATATACTGAAAAATGGGAGGTTTGATCGATGCAAAAGCCAAATCACATTCCATCCATCGGGATCCGATCCCTGACAGAGGCAGACCGCCCCTGGCTGCGCGAGTTCCTGATCGAGCATTGGGGCGGCACGCAGATGGTCACCAGCCGCGGCATCCACGAATGCGACCGGCTGCCAGACGGATCAAACCGCAGATTCCGCTCGTCGGCGACCACGGCATCCCGATCCGCGACGAGATCGAACTGGAAAAACGGCTGGTTTGATTCCGGCCAGCCGATGCATATTTTGTTACTCCACCGGACAAGGGTCCACGCAAATCCCTACCCATCCCCGTACTGTAATAAAAAAGCTGGAGGGATGGGCTGTGAAATGGATGCTGGCACACAGCGGCAAGATGGACATCCATCTGAAACGGTCGCTCGTCCAGTCCTACCGTTTTTTACGAAAAGTTCCCTGTTTTCTGCAAAATTGGATCCGTCCCCTGTTGGAACGGGCGTCCAGGGTGCCGGTGATCATCCGGTTGAAAGACGAACTGACAGCTATGGACATCGGTTCCTTGCAAAAATCCCGCCGTCTGTCCCGCGCGAAACACCATCCGTTGATCCGTTCCGTTTCCTGCAGAGTGTCGATTGCAAATCTCAAGCGATTGTGTGAACATGACAAAATCGCCTGCATCCACTACGACCGCAAAGTGCACACCTTGCTCGACGTGGCAACCCCGTCGATCGGATCCGCCGCCGCCCAGCGGAGCGGATGGACCGGCAAAGGCGTCACCGTCGCGGTGGTTGACACCGGCATCTACCCGCATCCCGACCTCACACAGCCGGTCAACCGGATCATCGGCTTCCAGGATTTCGTCAAACATCGCACCACCCCTTACGACGACAACGGACACGGCACGCATGTGGCCGGCGATGTGGCGGGCAACGGATTCCAGTCGGGAGGCACATACAAGGGACCTGCCCCGGAGGCCAACCTGGTCGGCGTAAAAGTGCTGGACAAAATGGGCGCCGGCCAACTGTCCACCGTCATCTCCGGAATCGAATGGTGCATCCAGAACCGCGACCGCTATGGCATCCGGGTGATTTCCATGTCGCTTGGCTCCACCGCCGCCACTACCTGGAAAGCCGACCCCGTCTGTCAGGCTGTGGAGAAAGCATGGAGCAGCGGAATCATCGTGGTCGTGGCCGCTGGCAACGAAGGACCCGATTCATCCACGATTTCATCTCCGGGCATCAGTCCTTCCCCCATTACAGTCGGTGCCGCGGACACCCATCGTACAATTCCCCAATCGGATGATACGGTCGCCGATTTTTCGAGTCGCGGACCTACCATAGACCGTCTCGTCAAGCCGGACATTGTATCGCCCGGCATTGCGATCACTTCGCTCCGTTCTCCGGGATCCTATCTGGATAAAATCGAACGAAATGCACGAGTCGGCTCTTGGTATTTCACTCTCTCCGGCACCAGCATGGCGACTCCCATTGTCGCCGGCACCATCGCGCAGATCCTGCAAAAAAACCCGACCCTTACGCCAGATCAGGTGAAATCTCTATTAAAGGGATATGCAGTGAATCTGGGGTATGATGTGAACATTCAGGGAAGCGGCGAAGTGAACGTACAATTTTTAATTGAGAATGCGGGCGCAGATTGATGTCTGCGCCCGCTTCCTTTGCGCATTCTTTCTCCGCACGCCGCTTACAGCCGGATGCTCCCGATCCGCTCCACCGCTTCCCGCAGCCGCGCCTCCGGCGCCAGCAGCCCGACCCGTACATACCCCTCGCCGCATTTTCCAAAGCCGATGCCCGGCGCCACCACCACATGCGCCCGTTCGAGCAGATGATCGGCAAATTCGACCGACCGCATGCCGTTGGGAATCGGAATCCAGGCAAAAAACGAACCTTTGGGCGTCAGGCAGTCCCAACCGAGTTCCCGCAGCCCGCCGACGAGTACGTCCCGCCGCCGCTGGTAAGTCGCTACCAGTTCCCGCACGCATTCCTGCGAAGAGCGCAGCGCGGTGATCGACGCCCGTTGGATCGCCGCAAACAGGCTGACATAAAAATGATCCTGAAGCAAATTGATCAGCGAGATCACATCACGGTTGCCAAGCGCAAATCCGACCCGCCAGCCCGCCATGTTGTACGTTTTTGACATCGTGTAAAACTCGACGCCAACCTCCTTTGCGCCGGGGATTTGCAGAAAGGACAGCGGTTTTTGCCCGTCAAAACCGATCGCTCCGTAGGCAAAATCGTGCGCCACGACGATCCCGTTTTTCGCGGCAAACTCGACCGTCTCCCGGAAAAACTCGCGATTGGCGACCGCCGCCGTCGGGTTGTTCGGATAGTTGAGAAACATCAGTTTCGCCCGCAGCAGCACGTCCTGCGAAAGCAGCGAGTAATCGGGCAAAAAATCGTTCTCCCGCAAGAGCGGCATCATCACCATCTCAGCCCCGCTCATCGCCACCCCCGACCAGTAGTCCGGGTAGCCCGGATCAGGCACCAGACACACATCCCCGTGATTCAACAGGCACTGACTGATCTCCACCAGGCCGACTTTGCCTCCGAACAGAATCGCCACTTCGGCGGCAGGATCCAATTCCACGTCAAACTCCGACTTGTACCAGTCGGCGATCGCTTCTTTCAGTTCCGGCAGCCCGGAAAAAGGAGGATACCGGTGAGTCGCCGGATCCAGCGCCGCCTCCCTGAGCGACTCCACAATGTGCGAAGGCGTCGGGAGGTCCGGATTTCCCTGCCCCAGATTGATCACATCATAGCCTTTTGCCAGGTAGGAATTCGCTTTCCGGACCAGCGCCGAGAAAAACTGCTCGGGCAGCCGCAGGATCCGGTCTGCAGGTTGCACTTTCATTCTGTCAAAAACCACCTTTCATGTCTCGTGCTTGCCGCTAAACCAACTCAAGTGTTTGTAAGGTTCGGGATCAAAATCGCAACTTTCGCCTGCGAATCGCGATCGATTGCACGATTCCCATGATCATGAAGTTGACCAGCAGCGACGTGCCGCCGTAGGAAACAAACGGCAGCGTGATGCCGGTCATCGGCAGCAGCAGCAGTGTCATGCCGATGTTCTCGAAAATCTGGAAGCCAAACATGCCCAAAGCGCCGGTGATAAAATAGGTTCCGAACGGATCGTTGGCCGTGACCGCAATCTTCACCATCCGCTGCAGCATGACAAAATACAGCAGGAGCAGGGCGGACGCCCCGACAAATCCGTATGCTTCCGAAATCGCCGTAAAGATCATATCGGTATGCTGCTCCGGAACAAACGCCCCCTGCGTCTGGGAACCGCCCTGCATGCCCCGGCCCCACAGTTGCCCGTTGCCGATCGCAATGATCCCCTGCAGCAACTGAAAGCCGCCGCTGTCCCGGCCGGCCAGCGTCGGGTCGACCACCGCCAGAAACCGGAGTTTCTGATACCCTTTCAGCGGCAGAAGCTGCACAAGTTTCAGGTAGGTAGCCGGGAAACTGGTCACCAGCACAAAATACCCGATCACGAACACCGCCGCGATGCTGCCGAAAATCCGCAGCAGCTTGCGATCGAGAACCAGCATCATCATCGCGCAAAACAGTCCGACCATCACCAGTCCCTGGCCGAGATCCGGTTCCATCATAATCAGGAGAAACGGTCCCAACCAGATGCCCGCCACCCGCAAAAAGTGGTACCAGGTGAACAGTTCCTCTTTTTCCTTCAGCCTAGCCATATAATACGCCATTCCCATAATCGCGAACAGTTTGCCGAACTCGGATGGTTGAAGCTGGAACCCGGGCAGGTAGATCCAGCTTCGCTGCCCGTTGGTTTCCGGGGAAAAAAGCGCGATCACAAGCAATACCATCGTCATCGCGTAGCCAATCCACAACAGGCGGCTGTTCGTAAAAATCCGGTAATCGGTCAGCACCAGCGGAAAAAACACGGCAAATCCAAAAATCTGCCACAGCAACTGTTTCTGATGATACGCCTGCAGTTCAGGCCGCGTGATCGTGGCGGAATACACCGCCAGATAACTGATCACCGAGATGCCGATGATCACAAGCAGCAATAGGAAATCGAAGTCTTTCGCGTGCCGTTTCAGCCAGTCGACACTGACCAACCTTTCCACCTGCTTTCTCTGAAACAGAAAATACGTCAACTATTATAAGCGATCCGGCATCTTTTTTGTTGATTTTCTGCTAGATCGCCAGCAAGGCATCTGCAGCCGGCAAAAGGGGTTGGCGGCCGCCGTGTCGAATAGATTCCAAACAGGATTTTTGCTGAGGGAGAGCTGCAGATGAACCTGACCCGCCATCGTCCGGACTTCCTCCTGCTGGTCACCATCCTCCTCTTAGTCAGCATCGGCTTGCTGACGATCTACAGCGCCAGCATGATCTGGGCCTACCTGCAAGGGAAGCCGGCTCACTATTTTTTCATCCGGCAGTGCATCTGGGTGTCGGTTGGATTGGTGGCGATGATCGTGACCATGAACCTGCCGTTTTGGATTTGGCGGAAGCTGCTGCCGCTGCTGCTGCTTGCATCGATCGGGACGTTGTGCCTGGTGTTATTGTTACCGGCCGTAAAAGATGTCCACCGTTGGATCAATCTGGGACCTCTTTCCTTCCAACCGTCGGAACTCGCGACCTTGTCAATTATCATCTACGCGTCGCATATCCTTGCAAAGAAACAGGATCAACTGGACACTTTCAAAAAAACGGTTGTCCCGCCGCTGGTGGTGGCCGGCCTGTTCGCGCTGCTGGTGATCCTGGAGCCGGATATGGACGCGGCCGCGCTGATCGTCGTCACCGCGCTCGCCATCCTGTTCGGGAGCGGCGTTCCGCTACGGCACCTTGAGAAAGTGGTCTTGCCGTCCGCTCTGGCGGCAGTTCCGCTGGTTCTTTTTTCCGGCTATCGAAGAGAGCGCGTGTTCTCGTTTCTCGATCCTTTCTCGGAAGCCAATCTGCTAACCAACGGCTGGCAGCAGGCGCACTCCCTTTATGCGATCGCATCCGGCGGCTGGACGGGGCGAGGGCTCGGCCGCAGCATCGAAAAATTCGGCTATCTGCCGGAGCCGCACACCGATTTTATCTTCTCCATCTTCCACGAAGAGTGGGGAGCGATCGGCGGCATCCTGCTGATCCTGCTGTTTGCTGTTCTGGTCTGGCGGGCGCTGCGGATCGCCTCGCTGCTGCCCGATCGGTTTGGCGCACTGATGGCGATCGGGATTGCGGCGATGATCGGGATCGCCGCTTTTGTCAACATCGGGATGGTGATCGGCGTCTTTCCGGTAATGGGGATTCCGCTTCCGTTCATCACATACGGGGGCACGGCGATGCTGATGAAGATGGTGGCGATGGGAATCCTGTTAAACCTGTCGCGCTACACTGTTGAAAAATCACACCAAAGCTAGGAGATGATTCGCATGTACAACATCGAACCGATTTTGCACCCGCTCGGCTCCGGCATCACGATCATCGATCTGATGGAAGGAGGCATACAGGGGCGCACCGGCTGTTATGTCATACAAGGCGAAAAAACCGCCATCGTCGAGACCGGCTCCTCGCTTTCCAAACCGTACATACTGGCCGGCCTGGAGCAATTGGACATCCGTCCCGAGCAGGTGGACTATATCATTGTCACGCACATCCATCTCGATCATTCCGGCGGAGCCGGTTCTATCCTGCCTCATTTTCCGCGAGCGACGGTGGTCGTCCATCCGCGCGGCGCAAGGCATCTGGTCGATCCGAGCCGGCTGATCGCAGGCGCCCGGGCCGTTTACGGCGAACTGCTGGAAACTGCGTTCGGCGAGATTCTGCCGGTTCCGGAAGATCGGATTTTAATCCGGGAGGAAGGCGACACGATCGACCTGGGAGGCGGCCGAGTGCTGACGTTTTACGATACGCCGGGTCATGCGCGGCACCATTTTTCGATTTACGATCCGGTGTCGGAAGGCATCTTTACCGGCGATACGATCGGCATCCGGTATGTGAAACAGTTCACGGGACTTGAGTTTGAACCGATCTATCCAAGCACCTCCCCGTCCGAATTTGACCGTGAGGCCGTCTTCGCCTCGATCGAGAAACTGGAAAAATTGGGGGCCAAGCGGATTTACCACGGCCACTTTGGCATGACGGAGCCGGCAACGCTGGCGTTCGAAAGGACACGCAAAACGGTCGCAGCGTTTGTCGAGATCGCCCGTTCCAGCTTTGCCCCCGGAATGGATTGGACGATTCTGGCGGATCAATTAAAACAGTACATCAAAGAAGACATGGCGGAACAGGGGCACCCGGTGCAAGACCTTACCCCGTTCGATCTGGATCAGGCGGTCAACGCGAAAGGGCTCTTGTACTCACTGGAGAAAGAAGCGAAAAACAGATAAGCGGCGTTCGGTGTAGAATCCCTCCCGTCTGGACAACGTAAAAGGCAGGAGGGATCGCGATGGACATTCACTCCGTGCAACTCCGACAGGATCCAGCCGGATTGCAGCCTCGTTACAAGCCGGTTGCTTCGTGCAGGAACGATCCCAACAAGACTTCGTGCACAACCGGATAACGGGCGCCCGCCGGGTGCATAACCGATTCGAACAAACAGATTCGGTCGACCGTCCAGCCGGCGCCTTGCAACAACGGTTCCGCATCGACACAGTCAGCCCGGAACGAGCGGAGATCGCCTGTCCGAGCCAGCGTGATGTGGGGAACAAACGCGGGCTTGGCATAGCGCTCCGCCCCGAGCGGGCGGAATCCCTGCCGCAGTTGGTTTTGCAGCGACGCCAGCCTGTCTGTTTCGCCTCCTACCCCGCACCAGATCACCCGTGCATCGGGAAACGCCCCAATCCCTTTGAGCGTCAAATGAAACGGCGGTTGCCCCGGAACCACCTGTTCCAAACAGCGAATGGCAGCCGCCAGCCCCGCTGCATCCAGCTCTCCCAGAAAATTCGTCGTGATATGGAACTGCTCAATTCCATACCAACGTTTTACTGGAACATGCGGTTGTAACAACCGTTCCAGTTCGACCAATTTTTCTTCCATCGCAACGGGCAGCTTAACCCCTGCAAAAAACCGTCCCAATCAGTCTCGCTCCTTCTCCGCCTCACCTGCTTGGCCGCCGGCGCCGGACAGGTCAGCCGCTTCCATCTTTTTCTCTTCCATATGCTGACTCCTTTTGCAAAATGTTGCATTTCAACACTATTTTAGGCGAATGTGCCGGGTTCATTCTGATTTTCTCCGCATATCGTATACAAACATAACAGGCCACAATGGGATGCAGTCAAACTTTCGTCTCCGCTTCTGATCGGGCAAGATGCGGAGACTTTTTTTGTGGGGTCTATTTCTGATATGATGAAGGTTGCCAACTCAATCTTATATCAAAAAAAGGAGTACCGCCATTATGTTGCACCGCTTTTCTCGCACGGAACTCGTAATCGGCCCGGAAGGCCTGGAAAAAATGAAAAATTCCACCGTCTGCGTGCTTGGCATGGGTGGCGTCGGTTCGTTCGCCGTGGAAGCGCTCGCCCGCACCGGCGTCGGCAAGCTGATCCTGATCGACAAGGACGTAGTCGACATCACCAACATCAACCGCCAAATCCCGGCGCTCACCCATACGATCGGCATGTCGAAAACGCAAGTGATGGCCGAGCGGGTCAAACAGATCAACCCGGAATGTGAAGTCGTCACGCTCGACATGTTTTTCAACGAGGACACAAAAGAAGAGATCTTTGCGCACAAGCCGGATTACGTGGTCGATGCAATCGACACGATCACGGCTAAAATCCTGCTGATCGTTGAATGCAAGCGGCGCGGCATCCCGATCGTCTCGTCGATGGGAGCCGCCAACAAAATCGACCCGACGCGCTTCCGCGTGGTCGACATCTCGCAAACACAAGTCGACCCGATCGCCAAAGTGATTCGCCGCAAATTGAAAGAGTATGGCATCACGAAAGGGGTGCGGGTGGTCTGCTCGACGGAGCAGCCGATGAAGCCCCGTGAAGATGTGCGGCAGCAGATCGTCTCACCGGAAGTGGAGCAGGGGCAAGCCCCCCGCAAGGCAAAACAGCCGCCCGCCTCGATCGCGTTCGTGCCGCCGGTGGCCGGCATGATCCTCGCCTCCGTGGTGGTTCGCGATCTGTTGGGCTATCAAATCTGACCGTCTCCCCCCTTTCTTTCCGTCGGCCAGCTTCAGTATACTTTTGATCAGAAAACGGGAGACGGACCTCCTGGCAATCGGAACCAAGCAGCGATTGACATTGAACTGGAGGGGAGACGATGCCTGTGGAGTTTGATGTGATTCGCGTAGGGCTTGCGGGCGCCGGCGAGTTTGCGGCGTTTCTGGCGGAGGCTTTCGCATCTCTGCCCCATTTTGAGCTGTGTGCTGTGGCCAGCCGTACCCCTTCCAAACGGGTGCGTGCCATCCAAACCTATGCTGCGCATAAAGGGAGATCGCCCGCATCCGTGCGCGTGCGGGAATACGCCGAAGCCGCCCATTTGGCAGCGGATCCGGAGGTCGATGCCGTCATCCTGGCAACGCCGCCGGATACTCACGCTTCGCTCGGCGCTCTCATGCTGCAGCAAGGCAAACATTTGTTTCTTGAGAAACCAGGCTCGCTGACTGCAGACGGATTGAAAAACCAGCTTCGTATCGCGCGCCAACGAGGATTGGCGCTGACGGTCGACCTGGTGATGCGTCACAGTCCGCTCGTCGAGGCGGTCAAACAGATTCTTGCGAAGCGGCTGTTCGGCCGCCCGGAACAGTGCATCATGCGCAATGCCGCCCACCGTGTGGCGAGCGGCCACTGGTTTTGGGACGAGGCCCGAAGCGGCGGCATCTTTATCGAGCATGGCGTTCACTTTTTCGAGGTGGCCCGCTACTGGTTTGGCGAAGGAGAAGCGGCTTCCGGCCACGCAGCCCGCGAGCCAAACGGTGAGGCGTCGCGCGTGTGGGGTACGGTGATGCACATCGCCCCCGATGGGTGGACAGTTCCCGTGACCTATTACCACGGCTTTACGCGCCTGAAACAGGAACCGGAATTCACCCGGTGGGAGATCCTCTGCACCCACGGTCGGATTGTGATGGACGGCTGGATTCCCCAGCGGCTCAGCCTGGAAGGGACAGTTTGTGCCACCAAGACAGACGAACTGCTGAAGTTTTTGGCTGCGATTCCGACAAATCCGGCGCCGGACACAATTTCGCGAGTTCGCGCACAGGCGCTGAACCTGTCGGCCTCAGCCGGTTCGGCAGGCGACCGCGTGTCGTTTGCCCATAAGCTGGAACTGCCAGATCGCCACGGCTGGTACAAAGCGCTTGTGCAGGCTCGTTTCGCCGATTTTTATCAGATGATACAGAATCCGCAGCACGAAGGCCTGATTACCGTGGAAGATGCGATTCGCGACCTGGAATTGGCGGAAACCTGCAGCGACCGGCCGCTGGGGGTCGCTTTCACGCGTTGACGTTTACAGCCCAACACAGCTCTCTCCATCCGCCCGGCATTTGGCCGGGACTTTTTTTACCGGGCAGCCGGAAGCAGCCGGGAAAGATCCAACTTCGCAAACGTCTGACTCAGTCCAAGGTGGCGGGTTGTCGCATCCCTCCCGACATTTCTCATGCTGATCTTGCTTTTTCTTACATCGGTTTGCTGTCTCAAGTTTTTTAAGGAGCTATCATGAGCCTTATTTCGCGCAAAAGAAATACCGCTTCGCCGTCTCCGCAGGCTCCTGCCAGCGAAAATCGGCCCCCGCTTCCACGTGCGCAAATCCTGCCTCGCGCAGCAACCGCTCAATCGTTTCCTGCGGATAAGCCCGCTGCCAGTGAGTCTCCTGAAACCGCCTGTACAAATCGTCTTCCACATGCGCAAAGAATGTGACATCGTATTCCACCTGGCACCGCTCGGCATCGAACCGACTCTGCCAGATGTAGGCAACGTCCTCCCGCACATCGTAAAACGTTTGCTGCCCCAACTCTTCCTGCAGCATGTAAGGCGTATGCATGTCAAACAGGAACCAGCCCCCCGCTTTCAACTGGCTGCGGATCGCCCGGAAAGCCTGCAGCAAATCGTCCTCTTCCAGCAAGTAATTGAGTGCGTCACAAAACGAGACGGCGCAATCCACTTGTTCGGGCAGCCGCAAATGCCGCACGTCCTGCTGCAAAAAACGCAGAAACGGAGTCGGATGGGGCAGTTTCGCCTGCGCCTGGGCCAGCATCTCCTCAGACAAATCAACCGCATACACCTGGTACCCTTTTTTGAACAGGCGAATCGAAAATGTGCCGGTGCCGCACCCCAGATCCGCCACTTTCCATGGAGCGGCGGCACGGCGGCCGCCCGTTTCCGATGCCAGCCTGTCCTCAAACAAACGCAGCCATTCGTCATACGGTGCGTCTTGCATCAACTCATCGTAGAATTCCGCGAAATCCCGGTACATCACACGCTCTTCCACTTTCCATCCCCCGCACAACAAATGCCCGGTCCTCAAGAGGCCGGGCGATGTATTCGAATCAGCCGTTTTGCCGCAGATTTTCTGACAATACTCAGACAATACTTAACTCCCGCGCGTCGCTCCATACCCGTTCCAGGTTGTAATATTCCCGTTCCTCGGTTCGGAACACGTGGACGACAACGTCTCCGCAATCGATCAGCACCCATTTGGCTTCCTCGTAGCCTTCCATGCCGCGCACCGGGAGTCCTTTTTGCGTCATCTTCTCCTTGACCGCCTGCGCGATGGCTTGCACCTGAGTAGTGGAATTTCCGCTGCATAAGACGAAATAGTCTGCGATCACTGACAGCCCTCGGATGTCGAGCAGTACAATGTCTTTCGCCTTTTTGTCGGCAGCCGCCTCGGCCGCGATTTTTGCAAATTCCACCATTTGTTCCCCCATGCACATGCCTCCTAAGGATTTGTAAAATGGTTCTTACTGCTTAGTGTATGTCAAAAGAGGCTCACACGACCCGTCCATCCTTGAGAATCCGCCAAATCTCGTTGCGTGCCACGACAGTCAAGGGAAAGATCGGTTGTTGGCGCCTGATCAAATACTCGATCGTATTGTCGAACGAAAGAGCCAACGCCATGTGGAGATCCTCTTCTGCCAGCTTGCGGATTTCGGCAATAGCGGGATAGTCGCGGCCCGGTTCAATCGCATCGGCGAGAAACACCACTTTTTCCAGCAGCGACATGTTTGGCCGGCCGGATGTGTGAAACCTCACCGCATTCAACACATCCTCGTCGGCAATGCCGAATTCCTCGGGAGCGATCGCTGCCGCGATATGCCCGTGCAACAGCTCCGTCACTTCGAAAAACATCTCGTTGACCGAATGCTGTTTCGCCGTCTGGAGCAATTTTTCCTTTGGCCATTCCCGGCAATAATCGTGCAGCCAGGCGGCAAGCCGGGCATGATCCGGATCGGTGCCATGCAGCCGGGCCAGCCGGTCTGCCGTTTGCACGACTCCCTCGACATGGCGAAACCGTTTCGGCGAAAGTGCAGACTGCACTTTTTCACGAATCTGCTCTTCTGTCATACAACCCATTCTCCTCGATAAAGCGAATCACTCGTTCCGGAATCAGGTGGCGGACCGATTGACGGTGTTGCAGCCGTTCGCGCAACCACGTGGATGAAATTTCAAGACCGGGCATCTCCACATAATGAACCCGCCGTTCTGCCTCCGGCAAAGCTTGCTGCAGCTCGGCCCTGCACTCGGCGAGCGGAAAACCGGGCCGCGTCATGCCGATCAGTTGCGCCAGCTGCAAAATCCGCCTAGGCGACTGCCAGTTCGGAAAATCATACAGCATGTCCGCCCCTACAATCAAGTATAACTCATCTTCCGGATATTGAGACGAAAAGGATTCCACCGTGTGGACCGTATAAGACGGTCCCGGCTGCTGCAATTCCCAATCGGACACCTGAAAACCCCGCTCATCGGCGACCGCCAGCTCCACCATCCGGAGACGCCGGTCGGCGGGCGAAATGTGATGTTCCCGCTTGTGAGGCGGCACACCGGACGGAATGAATATCACGCGATCGAGCCCCATCGCTTCCTGGGCCAATCTTGCGGCCACCAGATGTCCGATATGGACCGGGTCGAACGTTCCGCCAAACAGACCGATTTTCATGCTGCGGGAACCTCATTTCGGCAATTCGATTTGCTTGTTTGCGGCCGATTCCCGATACAAAACCACCGTTTTCCCGATCACTTGCACCAGCTCAGCTCCCGCGCCTTCAACCAGTTGTTCCGCGACCTCGTCCTTGTCGCATTCACAGTTGTTCAGAACGGAGACTTTGATCAGTTCCCTTGCTTCCAGCGCCAGCGACACCTGTTCCAGCAAATTTTCCGTTACTCCGCCCTTCCCGACCTGCAAAATCGGGTCGAGATGGTGGGCCAACGAACGCAAATACCGTTTTTGTTTCCCTGTCAGCAACCTGATGACTCCTTTGGCCAAAATTTTGGTTTCGCATTCCTTCTTCACCTTCGCGGGATGAGGATCGAT
The DNA here is from genome assembly GCF_000376225.1 of Effusibacillus pohliae DSM 22757. Lineage (NCBI taxonomy): Bacteria > Bacillati > Bacillota > Bacilli > Caryophanales > Alicyclobacillaceae > Effusibacillus > Effusibacillus pohliae. The sequence continues at coordinate 180,310 of NZ_AQXL01000135.1, read as the reverse complement.
TCGACCGTTTGCCGCATGATCTCCACAGGAGCTTCGGCGCCTGTCCACAACGTAAACGCTTCCGCCCCCTGGTAGATAAACATGCCCAACCCTCCGTGCGGTGTGGCGCCGCGCCGGCGAGCTTCCCGCAAGAGACACGTTTCCAACGGGTTATAAATCAAATCCGACACGACCAGCCCTTCATGCAGCAGAGCCGGATCGATCGGGCTCTCTTCCACATTCGGGTGCATGCCGACAGACGTTGTGTTCACCACCAGCCGCACTCGCTTGATCAACTCCGGGATGTCCGCAAGCGAAACCGAATGAACCGAGCACAACGCCGCGATTCGTTGCGCCAGCTCGTCCCCTTTTTGCCGGGTCCGGTTGGCGATATAAATTTCCTTCGCCCCTTGCCAAGCAAGTGCCGTCACGATCGCCCGCGCGGCGCCGCCTGCCCCGAGGATCAACACCGGCGATTCCGGCAGGGACAGCCGGCTCTCTTCCAGCAACGAACGCACATACCCCGTGCCATCCGTATTATGTCCGATCAGTACACCGTTTTCATTCACAATCGTATTGACCGCCCCGATCAGATCCGCTTCCGGCGTGATCCGGTCCAAATAGGGCATCACATCCACTTTGTGGGGGATCGTCACGTTCACGCCGCGCATCCCCAACACCCGAATGCTGTCAACCGCGGCCGCCAGCGATTCCGGGGCGACGTCGAACGCAACGTACACATAGGGCAGCCCCAATTCCCGAAAAGCGGCATTGTGCATCGCGGGCGAGCGGGAATGACGAACGGGATGGCCAAACAATCCGGTGAGAGTCAAATGTCCGCTGCCGTCCATCTTCAACCTCCATATGTCCATGCTACCCGATGAAACCACTTATTTTGATCCTACTATACCAAACTTTCGCCCAATGAAAAACACCCCCGTGCCAGACGGCGGTGTTTTACGGGAAAGCGTTCACAGATCCCCCGGATGCTTATTTGCGAAAATCGATCTGCAAAATGACCCCCTGCTTCTGAAACAACAGCTTGATGTCATGCAGATGATAATCGGCCAGAGTCGGGTCTTCCTCCCGCACAATGGATACTTGCCTGCGCAAATGATCGATGAATTCGTCCATCCGTATCGGTTTCGCCTGGAAATCGGCATCCATCCACCGCTCTACCAGGCGCTTGTGCTCTTCCACCTGTTGTGCCATACCGTTCCACCCCTGCCTCCCGGAAAATGTCGTATTTTACCGTATGCAGGTTGGTCACCGGGTATGTGTCTTTCATTTAAATAATCGCCCGCCGGACCGACACGTCGACGCCGCTCGGCACCCGCAGGTGGACTTCGCAAGCATGGCCTCGCACGGAGATCCAGCCGAGCCCCGAAATCACGATGTCGACATTGGGGCCCTGTTTGATTTTCAATTTATGGGTCGCCAGATCGCGCAAATGATCGCCACAGTCTGCGCAAGGCGGCGTTAACAACCCTCCGATGTGCCTCTCGTACAAAGCGTCCGCGTTTTCCAGCTTGGTGCGGTGAATCCCCAACTGGTTGGCAAAATAGCAGACAAACGGCTGGCGTTCGCCGCTGACAAAATCAAACCGCGCCAGACCGCCGACAAACAAGGTCTGGCCGCTGTTCAGTTGATACACTCTCGGGTTGATCGCGCGATCCGGCACAATCTGTTTGAGACAGTTTGGACAGACCAGATCGGACAGCCGATGGGTCGTCAGGATGCCCGGCGTATCCACGATCATATGCTTGTAGTTCGGAATTGCCAGCTGTACGGTCGACAGCGTGGTGCCCGGGTAGCGGGAGGTGGTCAGCTCGACGTTGCCCGTTTCGCCAAACATCTGAATCAAACGGTTGATCAAGGTGGATTTGCCCACGTTGGCCGTTCCGATCACATACACATCCCGTTCGTTTGCATACCGCTCAATAAACGTTTTGACCTGCTCGACACGGTGGCCTTTGCTGGCTGAGACGAGCGCGATCCCCTCGGGCAAAACCCCTTTTTTCTCGACTTCCTTCCGCAACCACTGCTCGACCTTGTCCAAATTGGTTTGCTTCGGCAGGACATCCACTTTGTTGGCTACCAGCAAAACCGGATTGTTGCCGATGTAGCGGCGGAGATTGTCAATCCAGGAGCCGGAAAAATCGAACAGATCGACGACCTTGACAACCAGCGCCCGTTTTGTGCTGATTTCGCTGACGATCCGGATAAACTCGTCGTCGTGAATGGCGACAGGCGCCACTTCATTGTAATGTTTGATGCGAAAACATCTGCGGCACACCGGATGTTCCCGCTCGAGCGCCGAAGCAACCGTATAACCCGGACGTTCCGGATGTTCCGTTTGCAGAGGCGCACCGCACCCGGTGCAGATTTTCAATGCTGGATCCATCTTCAATCCTCCCATGGGATCATGCCCCGCTTGCGGAGCTCTTTCAGCACGAACCGTTCCATCGCACGCAGCAGCTTGGTGCCCGCCCATTCCTTCGAGGCGATCGGCAGCACCAGAATCGTGTAGATCCCCATCCTGTTCCCGCCCCACACATCGGTAAAAATCTGGTCGCCCACAACCACCGTCTCGTGCGGTTCGGTACCCATAATTTGCATCGCGCGGCGGAACGCCCGGCTGATCGGTTTTTTCGCGTCGGAAATGGCTGGCAACTGCAGCGGGCGAGCGAATTCCTCCACCCGCGTCTTTTTATTATTGGACACGATGCACACCTGGAACCCGCGCTCCCGCACGTCCTGCAGCCAGGCGGCCAGTTTCGGCGTGGCATAGGGGGAATCCCAGGCGACAAGCGTATTGTCCAGATCGGTGATAATCCCTTTCACTCCCTGCGCCTTCAGCGCATCCAGGTCGATATGGTAGATCGACTGCACATAGAGCGACGGGATCAATCGTTTTAACATACTGTCACCTCAAACTGCGTTCGCTTGTGTTCTATCGTTTGCAGGCAGCAACCGTTTCAAACACTTATCGTACCACAGGAACGACAGAAACGCACCTGCTGCCGGAGAAAAATAAGCTCACCCAAAAAAGAATCCCGCTTGCCCGGTATCGGTTCGGAAACGGATTTGGCGGTACGTCTGATGTCTGAAAAAGAATTTCCAGATTTGTTATAATGAATTACGAAAAAGGAGATGGAACGGATGAAGAAAGACGATCCCAACAAAATCATCAAGGAAGGCCGTCTCACGTATGAAGACTATGCGAACCTCCCGTATGAGGAAGGCGTACGCTACGAATTGGTCGATGGCGTACTTGAATTGATGAAGCCCAGTCCGACCGCCAGGCATCAGATGATCAGCGCACGCATGCAGTTTCTGCTCACCCAGAACTGCGATGAAGAGTACGTGATCCTGGATGCTCCCATGGATGTCATCCTCTCCCAGTACGAAGTGCGCCAACCCGATCTGATCATGATTCATCGCAGCCGTCTGTCGATCATTACAAAACGCGGGATTGAAGGAATCCCGGATCTGGTGATCGAGATCCTGTCCCCCTTCACCATTAAGAGAGATCGGTTAGGCAAACTCAAAACCTATGAGAAATACGGAATTCCCGAATTCTGGATCGTCGACTCTGCCGGAACTTACCTTGAACAGTATGTTCTGCGGGGTGAACGATACGAACTGGCGGACGTATTCACGGGAGACGAACCGGTACGATCCGATCGGCTGCCCTGCGTTTCCTTCACCATGAACGACATCTTGAAAAAAATTCCCGATCTGCCGGAGTGATCAACAATCTCTGTCGCTCCCACCATAAACAGAGACCGATCAGCCGCGGGGGCCGATCGGTTCTAGTCGGTTGCTAGCCGCTTCGATTGATCGGTGAACCTTGCCCGCCCCTATTCCGTCAGCCGCAGAAACTCCTGCACGTCGGCAAGCGCCAGGTCAACCGCGCTTTGCCAAAAATCAGGTTGGGTCAGATCGACACCCAAATGCTTTTGCGCAAGCTGCTCGACCGTCATGCGACCCGTATCCCGCAGCAAAGCGACATACTTGTCTTCAAACGCCTGCCCTTCTGCCAACGCCCGGGCATACACCCCATAGCTGAACAGGAAGCCAAAAGTGTACGGAAAATTGTAAAAAGGCACATCCGTAATATAGAAGTGCAGCTTGGAAGCCCAAAAATACGGGTGGTACACATCGAGGGCATCGGCAAACGCCTGTTTTTGCGCCTCCGTCATCAGCTCGTTCAGTTCCTCGACGCTGACCAGCCCTTTTTTCCGCCGCTCATAAAAACGGGTTTCAAACAGGAAACGGGCATGGATGTTCATCAAAAAGGACACGCAGTTCTGCGCTTTTTCATCCAGCAACACGATGCGCTCCTGCCGGTCTTGCGCGCTCTTCACGGCTGCGTCCGCCACCACCAGTTCAGCGAACGTAGAGGCGGTTTCCGCCACATTCATCGCATAATTTTGAACCAGTTGCGGCAAATCGTCCATCACATGCTGGTGATAGGCGTGCCCCAGTTCATGCGCAAGCGTCGACACATTATCGGGCGTACCGGCATACGTCATAAAAATCCGCGTTTGCTTGCTTTCCGGAAAACTGGTGCAGAACCCTCCGGGCCGTTTGCCGGGGCGGTCTTCCGCTTCGATCCAGTTTTCCGCAAACGCCCGCTCGGCAAAATCGGCCAGTTTCGGGCTGAACCGGCGAAATTGCCGGACGATCTGTTCGGCCGCCTGCTCGTAGGGGATCGTGTTCGCCACGTCGCCAATCGGCGCGTGCACATCGAACCAGCTTGCTTTTTCCAGCCCCAGCAGCTTCGCTTTCCGCTGCAAATACTGCACCAGCAGTTCTTTGCTTTGCCCGATCACATGCCACATCGCCTGCAGCGTTTCTTCCGACATGCGGTTCAGATCGAGCGGTTCTTTCAGCACCGATTTCCATCCGCGATGGCGGTACAATTGCAAACGGAAGCCGCCCAGGTGGTTGAGTGCATGCGCGCAAAGTTCGGCGTTGTCGGCCCACTGTTCTTCCCATTTTGCAAACACGGCCGAACGGACGGAACGATCGCTGTGGTTCAACAGGTTGGCCGCCTGGCCAACGGACAATGCCTGAAACTGGCCGTCTTTTTCCACCGGGATCGTCATCCGGCCGACGATTTTGCTGTACAGATCGGACCACGCATGGTAGCCGTCGACCGCCAGATCATTCGCCAGCACTTCCATCTCCGGCGCCAGCTTCTCCGCCGCCCGCTGCCGCCGTTCCTGTAGCGGAAAGGCGATCGGCTGCATTTTTTCGGTGGCCAGAAACGCTTCCCACACCGCTTCCGGAATCTGCACAATCATCCGCTCAAATCCGATCATGGCAGACGAATAGGCGGCGTGCAGCTGAATGACGCGGCCATGCAAAAGTTTCGCTTTGTCGTCTTTCACATTCTGGGCCGTCAAGCATTCGACAAACGACATCGCCTCCCGCAGCCGGCCTTCGACGTTTTGGATCAAATAGATCAGCCGGTTCATCCCCTCCGCCTCAGATGCGGAGCCAGGCACCGGCGCCTGCCGAGTCTGCTGGTCCAACTGCCGGATGTCTTCCTGCAACAGATCCAAAAAAGCGGCAAACTCCTGCGACTCGCTTCCTCCGGGAAAAAAGACGTCCAATTCCCAGTTTTGACTCAACTGTTTTTTCATATGGATCCCCCATCCCGATATGTATGCTTCCTATTCAATTGCGGATGCTGTTTCATTTCTGCATGCTGGATTGGATTTCCTCTTTTTGTGCCTCGGCCCACACGCACAGGATGACCCATCCATACATTAGTACGGAAGGGGTGTGACACATGGAACGCAACCGTCTTCCGCAAAAATGGGATCCGCCGTTTCTGCAAACCGGTGCGGACCCGATTCATCAGATGTTTCAGCAAATGGCAGCGGATATCGAGCGCTATTTTGAAACATTTTTCAAACACCCAAAGTGGCAGCAGCTTGCCGAGCAGATGGCGGCAAATCGGGTGCAAGTCGAAGAAACGGACGACGCCTACCAGGTCTCCGTTTTTCTGAACGGAATCGAACGACCCGCCGATATCGAGGCGCACTACCGCAACGGGCATCTTTTCCTGCGGCGCACCTTCCAGTTGCAGAAAAAAACGGACACGGACAACGGCGCCGTCTGGCAATCCTACACGGAACATTTTGCCCGGACGATCCCGCTCGCCAAACCTATCGATTGGAACCGCCGGGACATCCGTGCGGACAAAGGGCACTGGAGCATCCGCTTGCCAAAACGGAATTGACAAACATTCAGATCGGACATTTGAGGATCAGACATTTGAGCCACCTGCAGCCTTGCTCAGGTGGATTTTTCATGTTGACCATCGACCAATAACATAGTAAACTATAGTATCATAGTTAAATTTTTCAAATGAAACCTACCCATTTTTTCCGGAGGCATTGGGATGCCCAATCGAATCCACGCACAATTGACCCGGCATGTTGATTCATACATCCGTCATTATCCGGATGAGAGAGAGCGAATTTCCCCGTTGCTGAAACAGATCCACGACAACACCGATCCGCTGCATCGCAAAACGCTTCCCGGTCACGTAACCGCTAGCGGGATCGTGATTGAAAACGGCAAAATTCTGATGGTTTTCCATCCCTACATAAAAAAATGGCTGCAGCCGGGCGGCCATGTGGAACATGGCGAAACGCCGCTGGCAGCAGCCGTCAGAGAGGTGCTTGAAGAAACCGGTTGGAAACAGACCATGCGATCGATTGGCAGGGCATCGACCTTATAGGCAGTGCACTGTTGTTGCAGGCCAGCCTATCACCGCTGCTGACTCCGGTCAGTTCATTGTCAGATCTACGGGATACGCTGGCCTTTACCAGTGCTACGATTCTTTGGCGTACAGGATGGAGCCTGTTGCCGATCCTGCGCAATGTAAATACAAAGCGCCCACCTTCATTTACACTGCTTTCCAGCCCGGTTTTTCTGCTGCGAACCTTGTTAACCATCGTTACGCAAGCAACGTTTGTCCTGGCAGCGGGTAGTATTTTCGCATCCGCCGCCTGGCCAATTTTGAATTCCACCCCGATTTTCTCCATACTGCTCTCCTCGTTCGTATTGAAAGAGCAGCACTCCGGGTTGAAAAAATGGATCGTTTTAGGGATTACGATCCTGGGAATGGTTCGCTTTCTGTTGGTTTGACAAGTTGCCCTTGTTCCACCACAACCCTGCCCTTTTTCAGCACGGTGTCCACATGATTGATGCCAAAATGGTACGGCAGGTAGGCGAGATTGGGCGCGTCGAAAATCACCAGATCCGCCTGTTTTCCCGGCTCCAGACTGCCGATTGTGTCCTGCCGGCCGATGGCGCAGGCGGCGTTGATCGTCAGCGCCGTGATCACCTCTTCCGGTGTCATGCCCAAGTTGAGGCACGCCAGTGTCATCACGAGCTGCAGCGATTCGGTCGGTGAACTGCCGGGGTTATAATCGGTTGAGAGAGCGACCGGCAGCCCCAGCCGGATCATATCGCGGGCGCGGGCGTGTTGCTGCAACCGCAGATTAAAAGAAGTGGCGGGCAGGCAGACGGCGATCACGCCCGCCTGCCGCATGGCCCGCAGTCCTTCGTCGGTCGCCGCCAGCAGGTGTTCGGCCGAGATGCAGCCCAATTCTGCCGCCAGTTGGGCGCCACCGAGCGGTTCGATTTCGTCCGCGTGGATTTTCAGGCCGAATCCCAGTTCTTTAGCAGCCGTTAAAATCCGCCGCGACTCGTCCACGGTAAACACCCAGTGTTCGCAGAACACATCGCAAAATTCGGCAAGCCCCTGCCGCTTCACCTCCGGCAGCATGGTTCCGATCAGCAGCTCGACATAGTCGGCCGATTGACCCTTGTATTCGGCGGGCACCGCGTGCGCTCCCATAAACGTCGAGACCACGTCCACCGGGTGGGTGTCGTTCAATCGTTTGGCGACGCGAAGCTGCTTCAATTCGTCTTCCAGTGTGAGACCGTACCCGCTTTTCGCCTCGACCGTCGTCGCCCCGTGCAGCAGCATTACGTTCAAGCTCTTGCGGGCCTTCTCGTAGAGCTCCGCCTCGGAAGCCTGCCGGGTGGCCCGCACTGTGCTTAAAATGCCGCCGCCCTGGGCCAGGATTTCCAGGTAGGAGACCCCCTGCAGCTTTAAAGCCAGTTCATGCTCACGGGAACCGCCGTGCACCAGATGGGTGTGCGGATCGATTAAGCCGGGCGTTACCAACCGGCCTTGCGCGTCGATCCGTTGCGTAACCGGCAGACGGCCGATCTGCTGCAGCACTTCGTCCTCCGCGCCAACCGCGAAGACCCGCCCGTCGGCAATCGCCACCGCGCCGCCCTTGACCAGACCGATCTCCGCCATCCGTTCACCGGCCCGCGGTGCAGGCTCTCCCCGCATCGTCACCAGGTTGCCGATATTGTGAATCAACAGGTCGATTTGTTGAGCCTCCATACGATCCCCTCCAAAACCAAGCGCCCGAAGCATGCTTCGGGCAAACTTGGTTAAATTCCCAGCATCGGAACGCGGATCCCGTGTTCCTTCGCTTTTTCAATTGCCCGTTCATACCCGGCGTCCGCATGCCGGATGATCCCCATTCCCGGGTCGCTGTTCAGCACGCGCGACAGCCGCTCTTCCGCTTCCTGGCTGCCGTCCGCCACCACAACCATGCCCGCATGCAGCGAGTAGCCCATGCCGACGCCACCGCCGTGATGTACCGACACCCAGGATGCGCCGGCCGCCGTATTGACGAGCGCATTCAATATCGCCCAGTCAGCCACCGCGTCACTGCCGTCCTTCATCGCTTCCGTCTCCCGGTTGGGCGATGCGACCGAACCGCAATCCAGATGGTCGCGGCCGATCACGATCGGGGCGGACAGTTCGCCTTTCCGTACCATGTCGTTCATCGCCAGCCCCATTTTGACACGCTCGCCGTAGCCCAGCCAGCAGATGCGCGCCGGCAGCCCCTGGAACGCCACCTTCCCGCGGGCCAGCGTGATCCAGCGGTGCAGGTGTTCATTGTCCGGGAACAGCCGCAGCACCAGTTCGTCCGTCTTGTAGATGTCCTCCGGATCGCCCGACAGCGCCGCCCAGCGGAACGGTCCTTTCCCCTCGCAGAACAGGGAGCGGATATAAGCCGGCACAAATCCGGGGAAGTTGAACGCATCTTTGACTCCCTCGTCATACGCGACCTGCCTGATGTTGTTGCCGTAATCGAACACCACAGAACCCATTTTTTGCAGGTCGAGCATCGCCCGCACGTGGACGGCCATCGATTGTCTGGCCAGACGGACGTACCGGTTCGGATCGGTTTTTCGCAGTTCCGCCGCCGCTACAAGCGAATAGCCGCTGGGAATGTAGCCGTTCAGCGGGTCGTGAGCGGACGTCTGATCGGTGACAAAATCGGGCACGATCCCCCGCTTCACCACTTCCGGATAGATGTCGGCCGCGTTGCCGACCAGCCCGATCGACAGCGGTTTGCCCTGTTCCTGCGCCTGCCGCGCCAGCATCAGCGCTTCGTCCAGATTCCGCACCATCACGTCCAGATACCGCGTATCGATCCGCCGCTGAATCCGCTCCGGGTCGACCTCGACACAGATCGCGACGCCCCCGTTCATAGTGACGGCAAGCGGTTGTGCGCCGCCCATGCCGCCCAACCCGGCCGTCAACGTCAACGTCCCCTGCAGGGTGCCGTTCGCATGCTGGCGGGCCGCTTCCGCAAACGTTTCATACGTTCCTTGCAAAATCCCCTGTGTCCCGATGTAAATCCAGCTTCCGGCCGTCATTTGGCCGAACATCATCAACCCTTTTTTGTCCAGTTCGTGGAACGTTTCCCAGTTGGCATAAGCGGGCACCAGCACCGAGTTGGAGATCAGGACACGCGGCGCCAACGGATGCGTCTTGAAGATGCCGACCGGTTTTCCTGACTGGATCAGCAGCGATTCGTCCGCTTCCAGTTGGGTCAAACACTCGACGATCTTGTCGTAACAGTCCCAGTTGCGGGCCGCCTTGCCGATTCCTCCGTATACCACAAGATCCTCCGGACGTTCCGCCACTTCCGGATCGAGGTTGTTCATCAGCATCCGGAGCGCCGCCTCCTGCTGCCACCCTTTCGCGGTCAGCCGGTTGCCGCGCGGGGCGCGAATGACGCGATGTTTCACTGACATGATGCATCTCTCCCATCCTCAATTCGTTTGGTTCACGTAACCGATCCACATGGCCGGATGCCGGGCGAAACCGGACGATGCCACAGACGATTCACGGTTTTCGCTTCATATACCCGGCCAGAAACGTCAATATCACATACAAAGCGGTGCGAACGGTCGCCCGGCGCGGGTCCTGCACCGGGTCGACGCAGACGACGTCAAGCCCCTTGACCTGCGGATTTTGTCCCAGCAGGTAGACCGCGTCGAGCAATTGCCAGGATGTCATGCCGGCCGCCACCATCGCTGGAACGCCCGGCGCATACGCCTGATCCAGCACATCCATATCGACCGTCACATAGATCGCATCGGTGCCGTCGCCCGCCACCGCCATCGCTTGCCTGACGATCGGTTCGATGCCTTCCCTCGCAACCTGCCGGGCTGTGAACTGGGTGATCCCCTGCGCCCGGGCATAGTCCCGGTACGGCTTCGAATTGGCAAAGCTGTGCAGCCCGATCTGGGCGATGTGACGCCCTTCGACCGTGCCGGATTCGAGCAGTCCCCGGATCGGCGTACCGTTGGAAGGGCCGCCGTCTTCCAGATTCCGGACATCCATATGGGAATCGATCTGCACGATCCCGATTTTTCCGGGATAGCGCCGCTTGAACGCTTTCACCGACGGGCACGTGATGGAATGATCGCCGCCGGCGATGATCGGAAACAGGTCGGGCAGCGTCTCGTACACGTTGGCCAGCCCCTGCTCGATATTGGCGTGGCAGCGCAGCAAATCGGTCACATGCATCTGGATGTCGCCCAGATCGCGCGCTTTCAGTTCCTGCAGGTCGACGTCGTAATCGATGCTGTAGGTGGTCACATTGGCAAACAGCTCGCGCAGCGCGTTCGGTGTCAGCGAGGCACCCGATACGCTGATCGAGGTTTTGGACAGCGGCACCCCGATAAAGCCGATCTCGACCGCTTCTTCTCCGTCCCACGGCAGCAGCCATTGCGCCACTTTCGTTTCATAGCGGTCCCGCCAGTTCAACCGGCGCACCAGTTCCGGCGGGTTGAGCAAATCGATTTTGTGCAAGCGTATCCCCCCGTTTCGACTCAGCCGCCCGGATGGCTTCAAACCCGGGTAGCAGCCTGTCTGACAGTTTCCATTCCGCAAACCGGATTCAGCCGCCCAAGTAGGCTTTTTTCACGATGTCCTGGTTGCGCAGATTGTCGGCCGTATCGCTGTAACGGATTTCGCCGTGTTCCAACACGTAGCACCGGTCGGACACGGACAGCGCCATGCTGGCGTTTTGTTCGACCAGCAAAATCGTCAGGCCGCGCTGTTTGATCTCCCGGATCGTCTTGTAAATGTCCTTGACCACAATCGGCGCCAGCCCCATCGAAGGTTCATCCAAAATCAGCAGTTGCGGGTCGGCCATCAGTGCCCGGCCGATCGCCAGCATCTGCTGCTCGCCGCCGCTCATCGTGCCGGCCGACTGGTTTTTCCGTTCCGCCAGCCGGGGGAACAGTTGATAGACAAACTCCATCTCCTGCTCCAGGGCGGATTTTGACAGTTTCCGCGAGTAGGCCCCCATCAGCAGGTTTTGGACGACCGTCAGTTTCGGAAAAATCCGCCTGCCCTCGGGCACCATGATGATGCCTTCCCGCACAATCCGGTGGGGGGCGAGGCCGTTCAACTGCTTGCCGTTGTACAGGATCGACCCGCGGCTTGGAATCACGCCGCAGATTGCATTGAGGGTGGTCGTTTTGCCCGCTCCGTTGGAGCCGATCAAAGCCACCGCTTCCCCCCGCTTGACAGACAGCGATAAGCCGCGAACCGCCTGAATGCTGCCGTACGACACGTTCAGGTGTTCAATCTGTAACATCACATCGCCTCCGCCATCTCGTCTTTGCCGATGTACGCCTCGATCACGGCCGGATCGGCGACCACTTCGTGCGGCGGGCCGTCGGCAATTTTTATTCCGTGATCGAGCACGGCAATCCGGTTGCACAACCCGACCACCATCGCCACATTGTGTTCGATCAGGATGACGGTCGTGCCGCTGTCCCGGATCTGCCGAATCAGCTCCGCCATTTCCTGCACCTCTTGGGCGTTCATCCCGGCGGTCGGCTCATCCAGCAGCAAAAGCTTGGGCTTTGACACGAGGGCCCGGGCAATTTCCACCCGCCGTTGGTTGCCGTATGAGAGAGCGCCTGCCAACTGATTCTCGAATCCCTGCAACCCGACCGTTTGCAAAATCCGCAGGCTTTCTTCCTCGGTCAGGCGTTCTTCCGTTTGGGACGACTTCAACCGTAAAATGGCGGACCACAGACCCGAATTGGTGGTGCGGAACATGCCGATTTTGACGTTTTCCAGCACCGTTTCATCCTTCAGCAGCCGGATGTTCTGAAACGTTCTGGCGATGCCGCAGTTGGCGATTCGGAACGGCGCCAGCCCCTGGATCTCGGTTCCTTCAAACCGGATGACGCCTGCGTCCGGTTTGTACAGACCGGTTAACATATTGAAAAAAGTGGTTTTGCCAGCGCCGTTCGGTCCGATCAGCCCGAGAATTTCGCCCTGCCGGACATGCAAACTCACACTGTCGACCGCCAGCAGCCCGCCAAACCGCTTGCTGACCGATTCAACGCTAAGCAACGTGGCCACCTTCCTTTACCTTCGCCCTGCGAAAGGGGCGAAACTGCGAGCGTTTGACGCCAAACCTGCCGAACAGTCCTTTCGGCCGGTAGCGCATGACCAGCACCATCAACAATCCGTAAAGCATCATCTTGTACGTATCCAGATCTTTTTCGTCAATCACCTGCAAATCGAACAGGCGGAACAGTTCGGGCAACAGATAGAGCAATGTGACGCCGAACAGCGTGCCGCGGATGCTGCCAAGCCCCCCCAGCACCACCATGCTGAGGACCGTGGCGGAAACGGAAAAACCAAATGAGTCCGCGTTGATGAACGACACTTTGTGAGCGAACAGGCTCCCCGCCAACCCGGCATAAGCACCCCCGATGGCAAATGCCAGCACCTTGTAGTACGTGGTGTTGATTCCCATCGACTGCGCCATCGTCTCGTCCTCCCGGATGGTTCGCCAGGCGCGGCCAATCCGCGATTCGGTCATTCGCTTGAGCATGTAAATCGCGAGCACCATCACCAGTGTGACAAGCAGCAGATACCCGGCATTTTTCAGTTCGACGCCAAACAAGGACGGCAGGGGGATACGATCGATCCCGTAGGCTCCCCCGGTGATGCCCGCGTTTTTAAACACCGACTGCACGATCAGCCCCAGCCCCAGTGTGGTAATCGCCAGGAAATCCTCGCGCACCCGCAAACTGGGCAGCCCCAAAATCGCACTGACAAAAAACGTGAACACGACCGCCGCGATCATCGAAAGCCACGCGTTGACGCCGAATGTAACAGATAAGATGGCCGACGTGTAGGCGCCGATCCCGTAAAATGCGGCGTGGCCGAGCGATACCTGCCCTGCGTAGCCGGTCACCAGATTCAGTCCAAGGCCAAGCAGCACATAAATCATCCAGAATACAACGATATCAACATAATACGGATTCAAAATCGCATCCACCGCCAATCACCTACACCTTCTCGACGATCCGGCCAAACAATCCGGAAGGCTTTACCAGCAGAATCGCAATCAAAATCACGAACGCAATCGCATCCTTGTCGATGATCATGCCGGTCAGAAACCCGTCGCTGAGCGATTCGATGATGCCGAGCAGCAAACCGCCGACCACCGTTCCGGGAATCGATCCGAGGCCGCCCAGCACGACGACACAGAACGCCTTCAGTCCAGGGATCGATCCCATCGTCGGAAACAGCGAGTTGAAATTGACCGCCACCAGCACCCCGGCGAGAGCGGCCAATGCGGAGCCGATCAGAAACGTGACGGAAACCACCCGGTTGACATTCACCCCCATCAGCGATGCGGCGCGCAAATCCTGTGCCGCCGCCTGGATGGCGATCCCCGTTTTCGTAAATTTGAGAAACAGATACAGGAATGCCAGTGCCAGCACGCCAGCGAGGATGATATACAGCTTGACATTGGTCAGGCTGACAGATCCGGTCAATTGGATGATCGATACTTCGATTCCCGCTTCCGGAAAGGCCCGCGGTTCCGCCGTAAACAGGATTTGAAACAGATTTTCCAGGAAAATCGCCACACCGATGCCGCTGATCAGCGTCGTGATCGGATGCACCCCGCGCAGCGGCCGGTAGGCGAACTTCTCAATCAGCATGCCGGCGGCGGCTGCGACCGCCATGGCGAACAACAGAGCGGCGAAAAAATTCAATTTCAAATACAGGATGCCAACCATTGCAGCAAACGCACCGACCATGTAGAGCACGCCATGAGCAAAATGCAGCAGTTTCAACACGCCATAGACCATGGTCAGGCCGACTGCGATCAACACGTAGAGGAAACCCAGCGTCACCCCGTTCAACAACTGTTGTGCCAACACGCTCCGGTTCACTCCTTTCCTGAAACCCGGGGAAAATAGGGGACCGCAAAAGGCCCCCGTTCGCCCGCGTTCAGGGGATCGGTTACTGATAAATTTTCGTTTTGACGAACTGAAACTTGCCGTCCTTGACGGTCATAAACACGACCGGTTTGATCACCTCGTGATCCTTGCCAAACGCAATCTTGCCGGACGTTCCTTCGAAGTCTTTCGTTTCGTTGATCGCCTTCGCCAGTTTTTCCCTGTCCGTTCCGGCTTTCTTCAGTGCCTCCAGAATGACCATCGCCGCATCATAACTTTGCGACGAAAGCATATCCGGTTCTCCCTTGTACTTGGCCGTCCAGGCTTTCACAAACTTCTGCACCACGTCCCGCGGATCGCTCGTATAGAAGGAGGTGGTAAAAATCGAACCTTCCGTGTTGCTTTTGCCCAATTCCAGATATTTCGGCGAGTCGAACCCGTCTACCCCCAGCAACTGGGCGGTGATCCCCAATTCCCTTGCCTGTTTCACAATGGCGGACGCTTCGTTGTAATAGCCGACGATATACAGCGCATCCGGATTCGCGGCCTTTACCGCCGTTAAAACGGAGCTGAAGTCTTTGTCGCCCATTTTAAACGGCCGGTCGATGACCACTTTCGCCCCCAGTTTTTGCACTTGTTCCTGAAACGCACCGTAAATCGATTTGCCGTAATCGATGTCCACATAGAGAACCGCAAAATTTTTCTTGTTTAAATCGTTTACCGCGTAGTCTGCCATCGCTTTCCCCTGAATGGGGCCGGTATAAATCACGCGGTTGATATAATCCCCGCCTTTGGTCGCATCCGGGTGCACCGCATAGGCAACCACCATCGGGACTTTCGCTTCCTGCACTTTCGGTGCGACCGTTTTGGTCGGTCCGCTGTACGCTCCCCCGACCAGCGCAACCACCTTGTCGCTGTTGATCAGCTTTTGCACCGCTTTTAACGCTTCTTCCGGCTTGCCCTGATCGTCTTCCGCCACCAACTCCACTTGCTTGCCGTTGATACCGCCGGCCGCATTGACCTGCTCCACCGCCAGCATCGCTGCATCCCGGCTGTGGGTGCCGTCGGTCGCCGTCGGACCGGTCAAAGGCCCGAACCAGCCGATTTTGATCGTGTCGGCTCCTCCCTTTGCATTCTGGCCGGCAGCCGTGTCTGCCGACTTGCCGCCGCAACCGGCAGCGAGCAAGGCAATTCCCAAGATTCCCGTGAGAACAAGCGAACGATTTTTCAAGTGAAGCCCCCCTTTTTTCTGCGATATTTCAATTTTTTGATAACTCTTTCGCCTCTCAATTCTACTACGCGATTCGCTTGTTCCTGACCAGACGAATTTGTCCACCATTAGCACAATTTTGCTTTCCGATATTCGGTCGGGGTGGTGTGCATGTACCTCTTAAAAATGCGGCTGAAATAATTGGCGTCCTGGAACCCCGCATAGTGAGCCACCTGCTGGATCGTGCAATCGGTGGCTTCCAGGTAATATAACGCCTTGCGCAGCCGCATCCGGTTTGCATAGTCGACGAAACTGCAGCCCACCTCTTTTTTGAACAAGCGGCTGAAATGGTACGCGCTGACACAACAAAATTGTGCTACTTCGCACAAAGAGACAGCTCGCTGGAGATGCTCCTGCATGTAGCGGATCGCTTGCCGAATGATCGGACTGACGTGCGAGAGATTGGCATCTTCCACTTGTTCCGCCAGACGGCAGACGTAGTCGCATACTTTCTGCTCGAATTTGTCGTAGCGGATCGTGCTGTACAGATCCTGAATAAACCGCGAGTTTTCCGATAAAATCGCAGCGGCGTCCGCTCCTGCCTCGATCACTCCCCGGCTGATGCCGGTGACCAGATCGATCACCTCCGACTTGAACATGTCGACATTCCGGCGATAGACGTTCGCCAATTTTTGCAGGATGGATTTCAGCAAGCGGACCGCTCCAGCCCGATCGCCAATCCGGATGCGGGCGAGCAGTTCCGCGCGCTCTTCCGGATGGAGCGGATCATTCCATTGCGGCTGCGTCCCGTTTTTCCTTTCATAGTGAAAAATCAGCCGGTTCCCTTGAAAAAAACGGTCGATCATCGATTCTTTCGCTTCCTCGTACGCATATTGCAGCAGATACGGGTTGTCGCAATAGCTGCCGATGCCGATCGACAGTGACACCGCCTGTTGATCGGCGTAACGCTGAATCCGCCGGGCGATTTTATCGGTCGCCTGCTGATAGGCGGTTGCGATCGGCTGTTCCAAGCGAAGCTCGATCAGAACAGCCAGCACCCCCTCCGCCACCCAAACCCAGACGAACGGTTCCTGCAGCGCCCGCTGGACGCTCTCCACCACCCGGCGGCCGATGTCGATCCGCCAGCTCAACGGCTTGCCGAGGGCCAGATCGGGATAGCGGTCGACTGACACCACCAGCACCGCGTTGGGCCGGACAAACACCCCCAAGGTCTCCTGCATCTCTTCAAAAACGGCCTCGTGCACCACCGTCCCCGACAGCAACAGATGGGAAAAAGCCGCCTGCCGCGCGTCCTGCTTCACCGCCGTCTCCTCCCTTTCCCGAGTAACCGCAGCGCAGATCGGGGTACCCCGCCTCCTGCTTCACTGCTGTTCCCCGCCTTCCCCCTGAACCGACGGCCCTGGCGTGGGCCGCGGTTCAACATTCTTTACTTCACCATAACCGCTGTTTGCACACGCTGCAACCAGCTGCCGTCCAGCAGCGCCCGCGCCGTCCGTTCGATATCTGCCGTCAGGGAACGGTCCTGCAAAATCGGCTCCACCGTCTCCCGCACCACCTCGTACAATACTCGGGTCGCCGGCGCCAGACGGTCCGCCCCTTGGTGCTCCGCAGCCTCGCAAGCGGCGATCAGCTCGATCGCCAGCACGCGGGCCGCATTTTCCACCACCTGCGCCGCATGCTGCGCGGCGTTGGTACCCATGCTGACATGATCCTCCTGATTGGCCGAGGACGGGATCGAATCGACGCTGGACGGGTGGCACAACACTTTGTTTTCCGAGACCAGCGAGGCAGCCACATACTGGGCGATCATCATTCCCGACTCCAGTCCCGGCCGCCGCGACAGAAACGGCGGCAGCCCGCCGGAAAGCTGCCCGTTGACCATCCGCTCGAGGCGACGTTCCGAGATGTTGGCCAGCTCGCTGAGGCCGATTTTCAGAAAATCCATGGCAAACGCGATCGGCTGCCCGTGAAAATTGCCGCCTGATATGACCCGGCCGGTCTCCAGGAAAATCAGCGGGTTGTCGGTGGCGGCATTGATCTCGACCGCCAATTTGTCTGCCACATAGGTTAACACCTGGCGAACCGCCCCGTGCACCTGCGGGATGCAACGCAATGAATAGGCGTCCTGCACCCGCAGCTCCCCTTGTCTCGTGGTCAACTGCGATCCGTGCAACAGGTCCCGCAGATTGGCCGCCACCACCGCCTGCTCCGGATAGGGACGCACCTGCTGAATTCCCTCGTCATACGCATCCGCTATCCCCCGCAGCACCTCGCAAGTCATGGCGGCGATCACGTCGGCGATTTTGGCCAAACGTTCGGCACGCGCAAACGTCAAAGCCCCGATCGCGGTCATCACCTGCGTGCCGTTGATCAACGCCAGCCCTTCCTTCGCCCGCAACCGGACAGGCGCTAAGCCGGCTCGGGCCAGCGCCTGCTGGGCAGGCATCCGCTTCCCTTGGAACTTTGCTTCTCCCTCGCCCATCAACAACAGAGCCAGATGGGACAGCGGTGCCAAATCCCCGCTTGCGCCGAGCGATCCTTTCTCCGGAATCACCGGATGCACGCCATGGTTCAAACAATCGACCAGCAAACGCAATGTTGCTTCCGAGATGCCCGAATAGCCCTTGGCCAAGGCATTCGCACGCAGCACCATGATCGCCCGCGCCACATCCTGCGGCAATGCGGTTCCCACAGCGCAAGCGTGGCTGCGGATCAGGTTGGCTTGCAACTGCTCGGCGTCGCCGGGCGAAATCGACACATCGGCAAATTTTCCAAAACCGGTGGTGACGCCGTACACCGTCTCACGATTGGCCACCATCTGCTCGACCCGTGCCCGGCAGCGCGCCACCCGCTCCCATGCTTCCGGCGAAATCGCAACCTTCTCACCGGCACATGCGACCTTGATCACATCTTCCAATTGCAAAGTGGAACCGTCTACCGTTACCATGTTAGCTGTCTACCCCTTTCCCGCTTTAGCAAAACAAAAGGGGCTGCATGGAGTTGGTACCTTCCATGCAGCCTCTGTTTTTCCAGGGCATCTGTTCGGTTGTCCGCTGCAACCTTCTCATAATGCCTCGCCACCATCTGTATGAAATCCGATTTTTGGCTTGCAGATAGTATATACGCGAAACCGGCGATTTGTTCCTGCCTGCCGGAAAAAATTTTGCTGCAGCATAGCGGCTTAGTGCGGACGCCCCGAGACGTCAAATCTACAGCAGCTGAATCTGTTCCAGTCCGTAGCGGATGCCGCCTTCATTCACATGTTTGGTCACGAATTTGGCGAACCGTTTCACTTCCCGGTCCGCGTTGCCCATCGCAATGCCCATTCCGACAAACGCCAACATCTCTTTATCGTTTACCCCGTCGCCGAATGCCACCGCTTCTGACGGCGATAGGCCAAGATGCTTGAGCATCGCTTCGACCCCTCGCGCCTTCGATCCGCCGGCCGGCAGCACATCCATTGCAAACCGGTGCCAGCGAATGAACGAAAGGTCGGAAAAGCGGCGGGTGTAGGGATGCTCCTCATGCGCTTCACAATAGAGAAACGCTTGATAGATGTCCGATGTCCTCCAGTAATCCGGCCGATAGCGCGGAACTTTCAGCTGCAGCGCTGCAAACGACGCGGTGACATGGGGATGCTGTTCACAATTCGAATAGCATTCCTGACTGCCGAGGAAAACAAGCGGATGGCCCCATTCTCGGGCAAACTGCTCCAACGACTCCAATGTCGCTTTCCCGATCATCCGTTGATAAATCGGCTGCCCTTTGGATACCACATAGGAACCGTTGAAACTGACAAACGAATCGATCCCCAGTTCCTCTGCGATCGACCGGCAGTGAAACGGAGCCCTGCCGGTCGCGATCACCACCTCAACGCCCCGTTCCCTCAACTTGCAAACAGCCTCTTTCGCATCCAGCGGGATCTGTTTTTTTTCATTAAGCAGCGTCCCATCGACGTCGAAAAATACGATTTTGTATCGCATGGTTTCTCCCTTCTCCCACGACTCCCTGCCTCTATCTTCTCCTCTGCGCCCCCATTTTGCAACCGCCAACCCGAACCACCTCTGCAAAACAACGTGTCGAAACTCGCAAAAGAGTGTACAATAGATTTGCAAACTTGTGACATGGAAAAACGTTGGAGGTATTTTCAATGACTCATGTAGAACACGCTACGCAGGGAACGATTGAACTGGCGGAACGTTTGCTGGAACAAATCAAAAACGGCAAGAACATTGACATACAAGTGGCAAAAAAGGCCGTTCGCGCGCGTCTCGTGCAAATCATGAGCCTGCTGAGCATGGACGTCGCGCCTTCACCCTGGATCACCAAAAAGAATACGGTGCGCGAGCTGATCGAACAAATCGAAAAGGCGGAAAGCAGCGAGCAGATTCTGGACATCATTCGGCTGGTGAGTCAGCGTTTGAAATAAGTCCGCGAAAAAACAGCCCGACACACGGGCGTTTTTTATTTTCACACATCCAGTTCCAAAACCGCGGTATAATAGAACAATAGGAAATATTGTGAATTTTTATGAGGGGAGAACTTGCAATGGACAGGAAAGCAGTCCGCGGGTGGGTGATGTACGACTGGGCCAATTCGGCCTTCGTGACGACGATGATAGCAGCCGTACTACCGATTTTTTACACCGATGTGGCGGCGAAAACGCTCGACAAAACGACGGCAACTTCCTACTGGGGTTACACGCAGTCGATCGCCATGCTGCTGGTTGCCATTTTGTCGCCGGTGCTAGGGGCGGTCGCCGACATGGCGGGTTCAAAAGTCCGCTTCCTGCGCTTTTTTACTTATCTCGGCGTCATTTCCTCCCTGTTGTTTGTGCTGGTGGACGAAGGGGATTATCTGCTCGCTTCCGTTTTGCTGATCCTAGGCACACTCGGCTTTTCCGGCGGCAACACGTTCTATGACGCGCTGCTGACCGACCTGGTTCCGCCTGAAAAAAGGGACTATATCTCAGCGAAAGGGTATGCGTTCGGGTATATCGGCGGCGGGATCTTACTGGCCGTCAACCTGGCAATGATCCAGAAGCCCGCTTGGTTTCTGCTCCCCGATTCCCTGACAGCCACCTACGTATCGTTCGCCAGTGTCAGCGTTTGGTGGTTCCTGTTCTCCTTGCCCCTGTTTCGCCATGTCAAGGATCGCCCCGTGCAAACGGGACTGACGGTCTCCCGGTATGCCAAAGCCGGCTTTTCGCGTACCTGGCGCACGCTGAAGGAATTGGCGCATTATCCGGAACTGGTGAAGTTTATCGTCGCGTTCTGGTTTTTTAACGACGGAATTAACACAATCATCACGATGGCTACAATTTACGGACGGGAAATCGGGATTGGCACAGGCGATCTGATCGCCGCCCTGCTGATCACCCAGTTCGTGGGGATTCCCTTTACGCTCCTGTTCGGAAAATTGGCCGAGCGGCTGGGGTCGAAAGCGTCCCTGTATGTGTCGCTCCTCATCTATGTGGTGATCGTGGTGCTCGGCTACTTTATGCAAACGGCCCTGCACTTTTACATGCTGGCGATCATGGTCGGATTCGTGCAGGGAGGCAGCCAGGCGGTCGCCCGTTCGATCTACAGCAATCTGGTGCCGGTTGGGCGCTCTGCCGAATTTTTCGGGTTTCTCAATATCTCGAGCAAATTCGCGTCGATCTTCGGGCCGTTTGCCTTCGCCCTCGTCGGACAGCTTACCTCGTCCAGCCGGATGGGCATCTTTTCGCTGGTGCTGTTCTTCCTCGCCGGAATCGCCCTGCTGACCCGCGTCGACCTGATGAAAGGGCGGCGGGAGGCGCTGCGGAAACCCGAACCAAACGTGGTATCCCCGCCTCCGGTCGAATCGGCGCCAAGCGATTCGCAGCCGATGTGAGGCACTGGATCAAAAAAGCGGATTCGCGTAGCGAGGTTCCAGCCCGCTGTCGCAAGGTTTACCGGTGTCGTACGACAAGTTGCCAATCGCCTCCGCCAGTCGCGCTTCACTCGGCGATTCGCCCGTTGCGCACGCCTGTTCCAGGCATTCGACCACTGCCTGCAGCACCGCCGCTCCATCCGCCAGCGCCTGTTCCCACAGCTCCCATACGCTGTCGGTGCGACTCTCTTCCAGCGCAGCCGGATGGTGCCAGACCTGTTTCGCCTCGTTCAGATAATCGAGCGGGGCGATTCTCCGTTTGTAGACAAACGGATCAATCCTGCCGCATGTGAGAATCCTTTTGATACCGGTCGGATCGTGAAAAATTTGCCACGCCCGCACCATGTCCCGGTAGGCGTCCACCCAGTCGGCTTCCCGGATGCCGCCCGCCAGCTCCGGGAAAAACTTGGCCGCCGCCCACTGCAGCATCCTGGCCACGTCCGTGGGCAAATCGCGGCCGGTGTAAAACTGTCTCCAGACCGGGGTGGTCGAAGTGTCAACCGTCAAATATTTTTTCGCAAACAGCGTGTCCAGAATCACCTCCAGCCGCTGATGATTCCACCTTGCATACCCCGCCTTGTAATGAATGTACGGATGCATGTTGCGGTCCAGGACATGATGGGTAAGAAACCCGAGCATGTAGATCACAGCCGGATCCTGCAGCGGCCTTCCTCGCACTGTCCGCACCAGCTCAAGCAGGAAAGGTCCGCAATGGCGAAGATGAATCGCCTGCCCCAGTTCGTTCAGCCGGGTATCCTTCTGCCATGGCAGAAAGTTGTGGTAGAACAAAAAATCCGGTCCTTGGCACCCCAGATGAAATACGTTGATCGTCTCCCCGGCAGCCAGATCCGCACGGCCGATCGTCCGCAGCACTTCCCGTCCGAAAATCAAATGGGTCCAGATGTTTGGCACCGCATTCCCGCTCCCCTGCTATCCGTTTTGTCGTTCCATCTGTTCGATGACAGTCATTCGTTCTGCCAGATTGGATGTGTGAAACTCCCACTGCAATCCGTCCGGATCCAAAAAATTGATCGTTTTGCCGATCCCGCGAATCACCGGCCCGCGTACGATCGGTATCTGATTTTCACGCAAATGGGCAACCGCCTCTTCAAATTCCTCGGCACTGACCGTCAGCGCAAGATGGTTGACACCAATCCGGTCGCACACCTGCCGGCCGGAAGGTTTTTGCGCGATGCAAAACCAGGTCGTCCCCGATTCCAGGTAAGCATAATCGCCCCCCTGTCGCACCACCTTCATCCGCAAGATTTTCGTATAAAACTCCAACGACCGATCCAAATCCCGAACGAAAATCGTAATGTGATTCACCCCATGCGTTTGAAACATACACTCCCCTCCGCCTCCATTATAAAGCAGTCACAATACGGCAGTTACAGAAAAAAGAGCCCGCAGGCTCTTGCAAACCGAGAACCGCCTTCCACCGGTCCCCCGACCGGTGCGTCGTCAAAATCACCCTTTTTGCCGCCATCCGGCCCGGATATGGTCTTTCAATTCCTCGGTAAAACTCGAATACTGTCCGCACGTTTTGCACTCAAAACCGTCTTTCTGCAACAGCAAAAACTCGGTCGACCGATCCGCAAAATACGGCTCGTTGCAGACGGTACAGAGATAGACGAGCGTTCCGCTTTTCGCCATCATGCAATCGCCTCCCCGCGAATTTTTTCATGCTGTTGTCAGCGTGACAGATAGACCAATCCCGCCCATAACACCAAGGAGACTACAAACACGGCCAGCAGACGTCCCTTCACCGCCACCACTCCCCGAAAAAGGTTGTGTTTCTAGCGTATTTCCGATCTTATTGTAATATTAACAAACTTTCACAAAAATTTCACATTTGAACCGTCCCCTGCACCGAAACCCTGATCAGTACCCAAAACGCCCATCGTTACATACCGTGAAATGGAGGCTGGTATCCCAAACCGTGACAGGAGGATGGAATGACTCATGTTTCCCTCGTCAGCCGAGACACAATGGTTGAATCATATCATCTATTGGGCGCGCCATCAGGAAAAATACATCTCCAATCTGCAAAGAAAATGGGCCGATTCGGATGCGTTGAAAGAACAGCTGGACGAATGGCTCCGGCAATTTTCGTGGCTGCGAAAACAAGCGGAAGAACAAAGGAATGCGGAACGGACAGGTTGGTTCTATACGATTTCCCCGGCGACGCATGCACTGCTGCGGCAAGGTACGGATATGCACGCAGAGTTCATCCGTTTTTTGGAAAAACATATGGTCCGGCCTCACTTCCAGTTGGTTCACGGTCAAAATTGCCACGGGCAAACAAGGTTTGCCGAACAACATGCGGAAGCGGCGTATCGCCCGGTGCCGATCGGGGAACACGTCCTGCCCCCGCTGCCTTACGAATACGACGCTCTCGAGCCGCATATTGACGAAAAAACGATGCGCATCCACCATACCAAACACCACAAAAGTTACGTCGACGGCTTGAACAAAGCGGAAAAAGAAATGCAGAAAGCGCGCGAAACCGGAGATTTCAACCTGATCCGGCATTGGGAGAGAGAGGCAGCGTTCCACGGGGCAGGCCATTATCTGCACTCGATTTTCTGGAACAACATGAAACCGCATGGCGGGGGACCGGCAACGGGCGCGATCGGTCAGGAGATTGAACGGACGTTTGGCAGCTTTGAAAAATTCAAGCGGCATTTTACGGAGGCGGCCGACAAGGCGGAGGGAGTCGGCTGGGCGTTGCTTGTCTGGTCGCCGCGTTCCCACCGGGCGGAAATTTTGCAGGCGGAAAAACATCAACTGTTCAGCCAGCAGGACCAGATTCCCCTGTTGGTGCTGGATGTCTGGGAACACGCGTATTATTTGAAACACCAAAACAATCGGCGGGATTATATCGGAGCCTGGTGGAACGTAGTGAACTGGGAAGATGTGAATCGGCGTTTCGAGCAGGCACGAACCATCAGATGGCATCCGTTTTAACCAGCAAAAACCCGGCACCTGCAGCAGTGCCGGGAATTTTTTAGCGTATGGGCATCTTCAGTTTTTTCAACTCGTCCAGCAGATTTTCGTTGAGGATCCGGATGTAAGTGCCTTTCATCCCCAGGGAGCGGGATTCAACCACGCCGGCCCCTTCCAGTTTCCGCAAAGCGTTGACGATCACCGAACGGGTGATGCCCGCTTTGTCGGCGATTTTCGAAGCGACCAGCAAACCTTCCTTGCCCTCGAGTTCCGCAAAAACATGTTCAATTGCCTCGATTTCGCTGAACGACAGAGTTTCCAGCACCAACCTCGCGGTCGTGCGGTTGCGCATCTCCTGTTCGGCCCGTTCGATCCGATCACGCAAAATTTCCGTGCCTACCACCGTCGCACCATACTCGGCCAGCAAAATATCGCCGTCGTTAAATTCCTTGAACAGGCGTGCCACGATCAAAGCACCGAGATGGTCGCCGCCTCCGACAATCGGAACGATCGAGGTGTACCCCTGGATCTGGTCGTCCCGCATCTCGACCGGAAATGCGGTCAAATCATGCTCGATCCCGATATTGGTTGACGTTTCTTCGAACTTCATCGCTTCCCGTATATAGCTTTCCGGGAACTGCCTTTCCTGGATCATTTTCCGTAACCGTTCGTTTTCGATCTCATGCGCGATCGAATAGCCGAGCACTTTCCCCTTGCGGCTGAGGATGAACACGTTGGCGCCGATCACGTCCCGTAACACCCTTGCCATTTCGTTGAAATCGACGTGATGGCCGCCCGTTCTTTGCAGCAGCCGGTTGATTTGCCTTGTTTTTGCCAAAAGTTCCATTGAATTCGCCTCCTTTTACTAAGGATTTGAATATTCTGGTATATTTATACTTGCCCACACAAATCTTCAAGGGTAAAATTCCCGCAAGCGAACTCCGGCAAAAAATGAACACGACACTGTATAGTATACCGGCAAGCCCGGGCAATTTGACAGCTTTTTCAACAGCCTGACTGCGCGAAGGTGCCCATGTCAGGCACCTTCGCAATAAGGGGAAAGGAATTTGTGTTCCATTATATAAAGACGACAGTTGCAGGAAAAAAGTTTCGTCCGGAGAAAAATTTTTTCAATTCCTCACCGAATGGGGCATCCGGATGGTTGCCGAAACATTCGGGAACCCGGAAACTGCCAAGAAAACAAACAGCAACAGCAGGAAAGCTCCCAAACCCACAACTACTTTTTTCACTGTGTGTCCCCCCAATCTCCTCCATAACCGGAAGATGGAATCCCGTCCGACAACGGTTTCCCCCCTCACAACAAGCTTGGATCGGTTACATGTTCTGAAGATCCGGCTGAATCTTTGGTTCGCTTTTTCAGGTATCCTAACAATCCAACAACAACCACAATCGTTAACACGCTTGCCACTTGCGCCGTTTTCAGATGAAAGACCGTGCGCAAACTGTCCCCTCGCAGAAATTCCAGAAAGAACCGTTGCACGGAATACAGCCCGGTCATCAACAGAAATTGAAAACCATCCACACACCGTTTCTGTTTCGTCATGAAGAGAATCCCGAGAATCACAAAGTCGAAGAATGCTTCAAACCCAACCGTCGGGTACAACGGCGTCGATCCATACGCCTGATAGGCGATCGTGCCAGGCGGATAGGAGATCCCCCAGAACGTATCGGTGGGGATTCCGTAACAGTCTCCCGTCAGCAAGCAGCCGATACGCCCCAAAGCCATTCCCAGAATCACGCCCGGCGCGACCGCGTCCGCAAACTTCCAAACGGGAATCCCCCGTGTTTTGCAAAACCACACTCCCGCCAGAACGCCGCCGACCAAGCCGCCTTGAACGGACAGACCCCCGTTCCATAAGGCAAACACCTGAAGCCAATCGTTCGCATAATGGTCCCAGGTGAACGCCACCTCCCAGATTCTTGCACCAATCAGTCCGCCCAAGAAAGCGTACAGGGTGAAGTCCTGAATGTGACCCTTGAATCGTTCCTCGTCCGACCATTTTTTCGCGATCCAAACGCCCAAGATCACTCCGAGCGCCATGAGGACGCCGTAAGACCGAATCGGAAATCCCAAAACTTCGAATAAAATGGGGTACATGGTCTCACCCCCATCAAAACGTCCAATATTTCATCATCAAATAGATGCCCGATGCGATCAGCAAAACAGCCGACAATTTGTTCAATACGGGTGTAACGTTGTGGATAAAGCTTTGGACGAGTTGTCTCGACACGACAGCCGCCACGGAGATCAGTGTCACCACAATCCCCATGCCTATTCCGTAGGCCAGGAACTTCACCATTCCGTCGAACAAGCCTCCGGCCGTCAAAGCGGACACCACAAGCAGAGAAAAAATGGGCAGGGTGCAGCCAAGCGACGTGATGGCGTAAGCGATCCCATACAGATAGAAAGATTTCGCCCGATTTCTTCCTTTTTTTACCTGGAAACTTTTTATATTCAACAATTTGCGTCCTGAAAACATGGCGAATCCCGCGAGAACCAGGAAAAATCCCACAAGGACAATCACGACCGACAGGTATTGTGCAAAAATCCCCTTAAACGCGGCGGTCAAAAGACCCAGGGGCAGAAAGACACTCAGAAATCCCAATGTCATCATGACGCCCGCTTGGACGCCTTTCGACCAACGCGCTTCCTGTCCGCCCATCAAATACGCGACAAAAGCCGGCAGCAGCGCCACGCCGCAAGGATTGAACGCAGCCGCGGCACCCGCACTGAAGACAATTCCCAGATTAAGACTTGGCATGGACAACCTCCTGAATGGTTTTCAGACTGGGTCGAATGCTTCGGTGAACGATCTGTCCGTTCTTGACGATGATCACCGTGTCGAGCGAATTGATTTGGAACTTCTGAAGCAGAACGGAATCCGTGTCGAGCACGTGCGCCCACGGTCCACCGTACTTCTTTTGAAACTCCGCCAACGCCTCTTTGGTATCCGCTGTGGAGTCCACGTCGACTGTGATGACCTGCACATTGGGATCGTTGGCGAGTTGCTTCAGATTATGTTCCAATTCGTTACAGGATGTGCACCAGGCGGCCATAAAGAACATGACGTTTGTTTTTTGGGGATCGAGCTGAACGTCTTGCCCTTGAATGTCTTTCACGTTAAATTGAAGCGCCTGGGATTTTGTCGTATCCGCCATTTTCCCCGCACCTGACAGCAGAACGATCAATGCCGCTACCGCGGCCGCCAAAACCCCGGTCAATAGGAGTTTTCGATTCATGGTTTGGTTTCTCCCTCCACCTGATGCTTACATTCTGGTGCAACTGTTGATGTGAGCCGCGTTGTCCGCGACCACCTGGCGGGCCAACTCGATAATCATTCGAACCCGCTCGTCCGCAATGGAATAATAGATGTATTTCCCTTCTTGCCGGGACGTGACGTATCCGCACCATTTCAAGCACGCCAGCTGATTGGACACCTGGCTTTGTTTGGCTCCGAGGAGTTCAACCAACTCGCCGACGCTTTTTTCCCCGTTGAGAAGAATTTCAACAATCCGGTAGCGCGTCGGGTTCGAAAGCCCGTGAAAGAACTTGGCGAACAATTCCGATTGAATGGCTTGTACGTCTTTAATCGGTTCTGTCATGGTATCCCTCCATTCCATGTGATCGTTGCTTGTAGCTACTTTACCCCGCGCAACACGAAAGTTTGTTTACGTCTTTGTTGAACGTGAGAGCCGCCAGTTTCAACCCTTCCGCCATCGTCAGGTACGGAGCCAGGCTCTCCCGCAAATCCTCCACCGTCAAACCGAACTTGACCGCAAGCGTCGCCGCGTAGATCACATCCCCCGCATTTTCGGCGACAACATGGACCCCGAGAATGCGAAGGTTTGTCGCCTCGGCGACCAGTTTGAAGACACCGATCGTTTCCCGGTTGACAATCGCCCGCGGAACCGCATCGAGCGGAAGCACGGAAGTTTTCACCTGATACCCCTTCGCTTTCGCTTGTGCTTCGGTCAGCCCGACGGTCGCGATCGAAGGATGGGTGAAAGTGACCGCCGGAACGTGGCGAAGATCGGCTTTTCGATTCGCGCCCATCACATTGTCCGCCACTATGCCGCCTTCATAAGCCGCCACATACACAAATTGGGGTCCCATCGTCACGTCTCCCGCCGCATAGACACGAGGATTGCTGGTACGCAGATATTCATCCACCACGACTTCTCCGCGGGAACCGACTTTCACTCCCGCAACCTCCAGATGCAACGCATCGGTGTTGGGACGGCGTCCGGCTGCGACCAGCAGGTGATCCGCCTCAATGATCCGCTTTTTACCGTTGACCTCGATGTGTATTCGTTTGACTCCCGCCGCTTCCTCCACGCGCTCGTACACAACGCCTTTCAACAGTTCGATCCCTTGTTCCGTCAGAAACTGTTCCACAGCGTCCGCAATTTCGGGATCGTATTCTTTAAGCAGGCGTTTGCTGCGTTGCATCAATGTGACTTGCGACCCGAGATTGTGGAACAGTTGCCCCAGTTCCATCGCGATGTAACCGGAACCGATCACCGCAAGCCGTTTTGGCACCTCCTGCAGTTGGAGAGCACTGGTGCTCGTCAGATACTGCACGTCCTTAAGTCCCGCTATGTCCGGAATCAACGGAGACGCTCCGGTTGCAATCAGGAACGCATGAGCGGTGATCGAACGACCGTTGACTTCGATCGTTTTCTCATCGACAAACCGCGCTTCGCCGCGAATCAATTCAAACCCATACTCGTCGATCAGCGATTCGTATTTTTTCTGGCGCATCTCATGTACAAGTTGATCCTTGTTCTGGACAAGCACTCCCAAATCAACCTCTCCGGCGGAAGTGTTCAACCCGGAAAAAGGATGGCATTTCGCCAATTGATTGACCTCCCCGGCGCGCAACATCGTTTTCGAGGGAACGCACCCGATGTTCACGCACGTTCCGCCAATCGTTCCCCGTTCGATCATCGCCACCCTCGCGCCATGCTCGACCGCTTTGATGGCTGCAGAAAATGCCGCTCCTCCGGAACCGATGATCACGAAATCGTAATCGTGGTGGCCGGTGGGTAAGTCGGATCGTTCCGTCGACAAAATCTCAACCTGTCCCGGCTGATAGCCCACCGATTCGACCACGGTCGCATATTCGGACAGGTCTTGTCCTTCAGACACGTAAAATACGGCTTCCCCGCGACGAAAGCTGGCCGAGACATCTTCAGCTCCCGCACTTTTCAATGCGGCAACGACATGCTGTTCGCACCCTGTACAAGTCATGCCCTCGATTTCCATGCGAACCCGAATTTTGTTTCGTTCACTCATTCTGAGCACTCCCTTCTTTCCACCTTGCATGTTCAAGCAGGTCCTGGTTCCAAAACCACATGTTGTCCACTCGGCTAAACAACGAGACGGAGCAGGTCTTGTTGAGGCAACGGCAGTACTCTTCCGGCTTAAACACCAAGTTCCAATTGTCTCCGCTCAAAATTTCTTTCAGTTTTCGGGCGTCAATCCGAACGCCCTCCAGTCCGCACTTTGGACAAACCGTTGGATGCTCAACAACGTCTTTCCAATTCGAAGGCAAATTACAGCAACCCGCCACAACCGGTCAACCTCTTTTCTCCTGGTTGAGGAATTTGAACCCGAGCCATAGCAAAACGACGAAGATCGCCGCTAACACGCCGGACGTAATTCCCCAGTACCGGCTGAGAATCCCTCCCAACGCCGTCCCCGCCAACAAAGGAACGAGGAAAACCAGATGGCAGGGACAAAACAGAAATGCCGCCCCCATCAACAACCAACCTTTCAGACTCTTGTTTTGCTCCATGCAGACTCTCCCCCTCCCCGGAAAAATTTAGCATATCACATCCATGAATTATAATTTTTTGATACATGTCATGTTTTGATATTATAATATGTTGTTGTTTTACGCAAGCCTTTTTGCAAAATGTTCACCTGTATGAACGAAGGTGCCCATGAACGGACACCTTCGCAATAAGGGGAAAGGAATTTGTGTTTACTGCTAAAGACGACAGTTGCAAGCCAAAAGTTTCGCCTTTTGCAAAAAAAATTTTGCCGGTGTTATTCCCGGTTTTTCGGCCGCAGTTCATGCAGCAGTTTGGTGAGGGCGCGTTTCTCAATGCGGGACACGTAGGAGCGTGAGATGCCCAACTCTTCCG
Organism: Effusibacillus pohliae DSM 22757; assembly: GCF_000376225.1. NCBI lineage: Bacteria > Bacillati > Bacillota > Bacilli > Caryophanales > Alicyclobacillaceae > Effusibacillus > Effusibacillus pohliae. The sequence goes on along the minus strand of NZ_AQXL01000135.1, from coordinate 149,439 downwards.
CAATTTCCCGCTGCGTCTTCTCCTCGCCGTCCGGCAGGCCGAAACGGCCGCGGATCACTTCTTGTTCCCGCTCGTCCAAATGGGACAGCCGCGCGTAAATTTTCGCTTTCTCCATCTTCAGTTGCACTTTGTCGATCACATCGTCCGACTCCGTTCCCAGCACGTCGATCAGCGTGATTTCGTTGCCCTCCTTGTCCGTGCCGATCGGATCGTGCAACGACACGTCCTTGCGCGTTTTCTTCAAGGACCGCAAATGCATGAGGATTTCATTTTCTATACATCTGGCAGCATAAGTCGCCAATTTGGTGCCTTTGTTCGGCTGGAAACTTTCGATCGCCTTAATCAAGCCAATCGTGCCGATCGAGATGAGGTCCTCGTTGTCTTCTCCCGTATTTTCGAACTTCTTCACGATGTGGGCAACCAGACGCAGGTTGTGCTCGATCAAGATGTTGCGGGCATTCTCGTCACCGGAGGCCATCAGCTTCAGGTACTTTTCTTCCTCCTGCTCAGACAACGGCTGCGGGAACGCGTTGTTCTTGATGTACGAAATAAACAACGCCACTTCCCGGATCAACCAAGCCACTGCCGCCAGAATTCCAGGCATGGATGTCGGTCACCTCCCACAAAGTATGTACACATCCGTCGTCTGCTGCGCCTGTGATTCACTATATGTGCCGATCTGGGCGGCTGTGCCTGTCTGAGCAAAAAAAGACGCGTACATGATGCACACCTGATTGAAATATCCTCAATCCCGATCGATTTCGATTCCATGCTTTTGCATTTTTCGCAAAAGGGTCGCATGACTGATCTGTAACCGCTTGGCCGCTTTGCGGATGCTGCCTTCCTCCCTGAGCGCTTGCCGGATCGCTCGCCGTTCCGTTTCGTCGATTTGAGCCTTTAGAGATGCCGAATGTTCGTGCCGTTTTTGCAGATAAATGGGTAATGCATCGGGCGTGATCCACTCCCCTTCCACACTGACACATAAACCTTCTACCAGATTTCGTAATTCCCGTACGTTTCCGGGATAATCATGGTTCAACAAAAGATCCAGTGTTTCAGGAGTGAACCGCCTGACGATTTGGAATTCATGGCAGATTTTGTTTCGGTCGCTTTTGACCAACTTCCTCCGACGCGACGAATCTCGCGTTCTTACAGAACCCGGAGTAATTTTGCTTGTACAGCAAACGGCAGTTCCCCAATTTCGTGTCAGCCCCTCATGCATCAAGGGGGCTGTTTTTATTGCGACACCAAAAGCGAGTCATCCTTATCTTCCTAAACCTGGAATTGGAAATAAGTTCCCGACAAAAAATTCAAAATACATGACCATTCGACAAAACTTCCTATCGAATCTTTGCCAGATTCCATTTACATTAAGAAGTACAGGGACTGATCCTCGATTTTACGGTTTTGGAAGGTGACACCACGATGCGCTGCAAGGATGCAGATTTATCTCTGACAGAGCGGGAACTCGCCCGGGAAAAGGCGTTTGAACAGTTGCTCGCCCGAGCGTTGGCGATCGGTCAGGAACGGGGCATTCCGATCTCCGTCGACCTGTTGATCAACGAGGCGCGAAAATTGGCGAAATGCGGTTGCGACTGGTGCGAAATCTAGAGTCGCGATCACGGATGGAGGAATGCATGTGGAGGCAATTAAAGTTCTCGTGGCGGACAATTATCCGGATTTTGCAAACCTGTTGGAAGAATTTATCGGACAACAGCGTGACATGCGGGTAACAGGCGTCGCGTACAACGGCTATGAAGTGTTGGAAATGATCGAAGCGCATGCGCCCGATGTCGTGATTCTCGATGTGATTATGCCGGTGCTGGACGGCATCGGCGTATTGGAAAAAATGCAAACGATGAGCCTTAAGTCTTGCCCGAAAATCATTATGCTGACTTCCCTGACGCAGGCAAAAATCGTGGAACGGGGGTTTGAACTGGGCGCTTCCCATTTTCTTTTTAAACCTTGTGATCTGAATATTGTGGCGGACCACATCCGGCAACTGACCCAGGGGTGTTCTGATCTCGGCGTGCTGCAGTCTCCGATTCACCAGATCGGGTAGGCCAGCGGATCCCATCAGACGAGACTCGACTGAAAGCGTCCCGATAGGGGGGACAGGCCCGGCGGATCATCGCGGATCAAAAAGCAAGGACATCCCCTTGCTTTTTCACTCCCCAAAAGTGACTCATGCGGAAAGGGTGTGGCACAGTTGGAACATCTGACCATCGTCTACTTTCTCGCCTGCCTGTTTTGCGTGTTAGTCGCCGTATTGGCCGTGCTGATTGCAAGAGGATTTTTCTATATCTCGCTCCATGACGATGATCCGGATGAAAGCGAGACCGCCGAACGTTGATCAATGGCCCGCATGCATGGACGCGTCGCTTTTCCGCTTTCTCGGTTTCGTCTTTCGCTTGCTCAACTTCACCCGTATATCGGTGACGGTCGACGTGTGGCGGGAGATCATGTCGGGCGTCAATTTTCCCTGTGACGTCAACATGGAAAAATCAAACGGCGTTTTCAGCTCGTCTTTCGCGATCAGCAACTCGTGCGCCAGCGCTTCCTTGTCCAATACTTCGCGAACGGTCGCCTTTTTGGTGAGCACCGCATATTCCCCGTTCGGCAGTTGATAAACCAGTTCCTCTTCTTCCATTTCCTCAAAGAATTGCTCGATTTCCTCGAACAGCAGCTTGTTTTCTTCCTTCCGTTCGTTCGCAATCTCTTTGTTCTGGAAGTAACGCAGGATCTTTTCCTCCATCTCCAGCTTGCGTTTGGCTTGCTGCTCATCTCGTGCGATTGTTCCTGTCGTCACGCTCGATACACTCCTACATCCAAAATCATGACAATCTCCACTTTACCCCACGACCGACCGACAAAAAAGGGACTACAGTCCTATGGATAACTTCTGGAATTTATGTATATGAAAATAAACTGGCACCAGTAGTTAACAAAAGCTTTCCTGAAAATCATAGAGGTCAAACAATTGCTGAATTTGCTCGTCTACTGAAAGAAGCAAAATAATTACTGTTTAAAGGAGATGAAAGATGAAAGCCTTCTTCTATGCGGTGCTACTCACAGCTTTGTTAACAGGATGCGGAACAAGTCAACCACCGACGCCAACCTTAAAAGTTGATGACAAAACTGTACCCGTCGTTCTTCATGGATATTCCTGGAGTGGCGGCCTTTTTACGAAATCAACTTCTGTTGCTCCCGTTGACACCCCACCCAAAGTAGCTGAAAAAAATAAACCTGCTGAAGCTCCTTCTAAAGCGAAACTATCAATAAATTTTAAGAATCCTCCTCAGTCTTTACAAGTAGAACTTTGGAACGGTAATGAAACTAGGAAAATCCCCTTAACAGATACGAATTCCATTGTACTTCCGAAAGAAAAAGGCGTTTTTGTTTATCAAATCTTAGCTCAATGGGAAAATGGAATGGCAAGTTATGTGTTTGCGATAGAAGTATCAGACAAAAGATGAGATTTGGAACGAAAGGTGAAACGGACAGCCGCTCGGGATAAAGTGCAAGTCCCCTAACAGATCTCCCGCTTCAGGCTCCCCGGTCAAATTTGCAATCTTGTTTGAATTTTGTTATACTTTGGTTCACAATTTATTCACAATTTGAAGGGGGCGGTTGCGATGTTGTTTCACTACTTTGGAGAAGGCTTGTTGTATCTGGTAGGCTTACCGCTTGCGGCCTTTCAGTGTTTCGAATTGCTCCAGGCACTGCCCGACCTGATTTCCAATTTCACCGACTGGCACCAACTGTAAGTTTCCATAAACAAAAGGCCGCATTCCCGTGTGCGGCCCGTTCTTTTCCCGGAAACATCTCAAAACAACCTGTCCACAATCTCTTTCGCCACACTCTGCACAAGCTGGCTGCCCGCGCCGTCTGTCACGTCCTCCGCCAGCACGGCGATCGCATACTTCGGCTGGTCGGCGGGCGCGTAACCGGCAAACCAGTGGTGGTACGCATTCGGCTGCCCCGTCTGGGCGGTGCCCGTTTTTCCGGCAACCGACACTTTCACCGAACTTAAGGAGTGGGCGGTGCCTTTCGGGGAAGCCACCACCTGCGTCATCCACCGTTTCAGTTCGTTCACTGTCGCCGGCTCGAGCGCCATCCGCTTTTCTCCCGGCGGAAACGACTTGTACAACATCCCGTCGCTGCTCGTGACCAGTTCCTGCACAAGCCGCGGTTTGCCCGCTTTTCCGTTGTTGGCGATCACCGCCATCAGGTGAGCCGCTTGCAGTGGGGAGATTCGGACATCCTCCTGGCCGATTCCCGTATTGGCCAGCAGCCGCCAGGACGTTTCGTTCTTGGCAAAAATCCGGCCGGGATCCTCCCGGTCAAACTGCGGCTTGCCGTCGACCGGATCGGTGGCCGGTTGACCAAGCCCCAGTTTCTTCGCATATTCCTCGATGGCCGGACGGCCCAGCTTCATCGCAAGGCTGGCGAATACAACGTTGCACGATTGGGCAAACCCCTGCTCCGCCGTGATCCGTCCATGCTCGGTCCAGCAGTTGAGCCTACCCTCGCCGATCTCCAGATAGCCGGGGCAAGTGTACACGTCGCCCGCATGGACCACCCCTTTTTCCAGGGCGGCCGCCGCGATCACCGTCTTGAACACCGATCCCGGAAAATTTGCCTGGATCGCCCGGTTCACCGGGTACTCGGCCTGTTTGACCAGCGCGTTTTGGTCATATTGCGGCCGGCTCGCCATCGCCAGGATGTCTTCCGTTTTCGCGTCGAGCACCACGACCGCCCCTTTTTGCAAGCCGTACTTGTCCATCGCCGCTTCGACCGCTTTCTGTACGTTTCGATGCAGTGTGGTTTTGACCGACAACGCCCGATTTTCTTCGTCCGTCATGCGGATCCCCAGCCCGTTAACCGGACGTCCTTCCGCATCCGTGAAGTAGGAGATCGTTTTGCCCCGGCCCAACCCGCGCAGATCCTCCTGAAACAGAAACTCGAGCCCCAGCTTGCCGACTTTTTCGTCCAGCGCGTATTTGCCGCCGAACGCGTTCCGCACCAGGTCCGGGTCCTGGCCGATGAAGCCGATCACATGGCGGGCGAGCGAATGTTCGTCATAGCGGACCTTGACCTGTTTCGCATACACGCCAGGAAATTGCAGCCGGTCGATTCTCTCAGCCTGCTGTTCCGTCAATTCAACGATTTGCGGTTTGCCGTTTGCACTGGGCAGGCGCAAGAGCGTTGGACGGTTGATATTCCGCAACGCGGTCTGCACTTCTTCCGGATTCGCCTGCAAAATGGAAGCCAATTCATCGACTTTCGCCGGATCGATCTCCCCCTGCCACAGCGGCATCACCAGCACGCCGCGCAGTCGCGAACCGGTCAGCGATTCCCCATTCCGGTCCAAAATGTCACCCCGTCCGGAATCGATTTCAAACGTCTCCCGCCGCTGGGCAACCGCCGCCTCAACCAGATCCCGACCGTGCAAATCATGCCGCGCCCATACCTGAATGTAAAAAAGTCGCCCCAGCAAGGCGACAAGTCCAAACGTAATCAGGCTCAACAGCAGCACCAGGCGCCGCTGCAACAAAATTTTGGAGTTCATGCGCCCCACCCCCGTCGACTGGTTGGTCTAGCAGCCAGTCTTGACGGAAGCGAAGCGGTTTAATCAGCTCCCTGGATAATTCCACAATTCGCTGCGGCTGGTGGAGACGGCGACCGCTCCCGCCTCGAACAGGACCGGCAGATCGGTGTCCCGGTCGATGAATCCCCCCAAAATGATCTGGACCCCGGTTCCCTCCTTCACTTCCTGCACCTTCGGGTAGGAATAACTGGGCAGCAGTTCGATATAGTCCGGCTTTCCGTGCTCGGCCGATTTCAGGATCGTCCTGACCGACTGCGAATCGATCAAAAACCCCCGCTGGACGGTGGTCAACCCGTACTTTTTGGCATGCAGCAGGCTGGAAGTGCGCGTGCTGATGATTCCGTCAATCTTGATGTCTTTCGCCAGATAATGGATTGCCGCTTCATCCTCTTTGATCCCTTTGACCAGGTCCAGATGCAGAAAAATTTTTTTGTTCGCCCGCTTCACTCCCTCCACCAGATGCCGCAGGTGAATCAGTTCCCCTTCCAGCAGGAAAAGCGTGTCGGAAGGAGCCGACAGCGCTTTTTCCAGTTCTTTGAACCCGCGAACCGCCGGGATCACAGAATGTGGTTTCATCCGGTCGTTTCCCCCTTTTCCTCACACGAACTCGACTGCCGCCTCGTATTCTTCTTGAAACTCGCGCAGGCGCTCATTTTTCTCCTGTTCCGTCCAATTGAACGCTTCCGCCATCTCCTCGAGCAAAATCGGCCCGATCCGCTCGACGCTCGCCCGGTCAAACAATAGCCGTCCCGTTCGCCGAATCAGAAAATCATTCAGGGTGACGGCCATTTCCTCTTCCATACAATACCACAGTTCCGCCCGCATGAGGATGGTTTCCGGATCGCCGCTCCGATCGTCCGCCTGCTCCAGCCGGCGTAAAATATCGGCTGCTCGGGTGCCGTATTTTCCGACAAGCGAACGGACATGCTGACGTTCAAGCCCCAAACGGCCGGCGGCCTGCATGAGATGGTCCGCAAACGCGGAGATCCCTCCGACTCCGGAAAAGTCCCCGCCGGACAATACAATCCGATCGGTAAAGCAGTCTGGAAACTGTCTTCCTTCCAGTTCCGTCAACCGCTTCGCAACCAGGTCGACCACCCGTTCCGCCATTTTCCGGAAACCGGTCAGCTTCCCGCCGGCAATCGTGATCAGTCCGCTCGGGGAATGGAAAATCTCGTCTCTGCGCGACAGCTCGGACGGCGATTTGCCGTCTTCGTGAATCAGCGGACGCAGCCCCGCCCAGCTCGATACAATGTCTTCCGGCTGCAAGTGTACGCTCGGGAACATCTGGTTGACAGCCACCAGCAAATAGTCCACGTCTTCTTTCGTCACCCGCGGTTTTTCGAGGCTGCCCTGATAGTCGGTATCGGTTGTGCCGATATACGTACAACCGTCCCGCGGAATGGCAAAGATCATGCGCCCGTCCGGCACGTCAAAATAGACCGACTGCCTGAGCGGCAACCGCCGATGCGGAACAACCAGGTGCACACCTTTTGTCAGATGCAGGCGTTTGCCGTACAGCGATCCGTCCTGTTCCCGCAAGCGGTCGACCCAGGGACCGGCTGCGTTGACGATCTGTTTCGCGTATACTTCATAGATTTCACCCGTCAGCTGGTCCCGTACCTGGGAACCGATCAGTTTTTGCCCGGTGTAAAGAAACCGGATCGCCTCCGCATAGTTGACGCACAACGCGCCGTGTGCAGCCGCCGTTTTCATCACTTCCACCGTCAGCCGGGCATCGTCCGTCCGGTACTCGATATACAACCCGCCGCCTTTCAAGATGTCCTTGCGGAGCAACGGCTCCTGCTCTTCTGTCTGCTGTTTCGACAGCATCACGCGCCGTTCTTCCGGTTTCACGCCCGCCAACCGATCGTAGATCCACAGCCCGACCGAGGTCGCCAGTTTCCCGTAAGTGCCGCCTTTCACCAGCGGCAGCAACATTTTTTCCGGGATCACGATGTGCGGAGCATTCCGGTACAGAATCTCGCGTTCTCTCCCCACTTCCCGGACCAGAGTGACTTCCCCCTGTTTCAGATAGCGCAACCCGCCGTGAATTAACTTGGTCGAGCGGCTGCTTGTGCCAGCCCCGAAGTCCTGCTTCTCCACCAAACCAACCCGCATTCCGCGGGAGGCTGCATCGAGAACAATGCCGGCACCGGTTATCCCGCCACCGATCACCAACAAGTCCAATTTTCCCGCCGCCATTTCCTGCAAATAGTCGCTTCGTTGAAAAACGGACAACTGCCGTCCTGCCACCATCTCCGATTCCCCTTTCCCATCAATAAAAAGAGACCACAACAAAGGAGACTCTCCACTTCAGGAACAGTCACCTTGCTGCGGTCTCTCAATCGTCTCAGACCTGAAATCTATGTTGTTGCATTTTCATTATACCTCATGTGCGGGGAAAATTCTATTCCTCGTCTTTCTCCCAGTGCATCGTACGCTTGACCGCTTTTTTCCACCCTTTGTACAGCCTGCTTCGGGTCTGTTCGTCCATCTGCGGCTCGAACACCGCGTCGAGGCGGGAATCGCTCGCAAGCTCCTGTTTGTTCCAGAATCCGACCGCGATGCCGGCCAGGTACGCAGCCCCCAGCGCGGTCGTTTCGGTGATCGCCGGCCGTTCCACCTGTACGCCCAAAATGTCAGCCTGAAACTGCATCAACAGGTTGTTGGCGGTCGCACCGCCGTCCACCCGCAGCGCCTGCAAACGGATGCCGGAATCGCTTTCCATCGCGCTCAGCACGTCTTTTGTCTGATAGGCAAGCGAGTGCAGGGTGGCGCGGATCAGGTGCTCCTTGCGAGTGCCGCGCGTCAAACCGAAAATGGCGCCACGGGCGTACATATCCCAGTAGGGGGCCCCCAACCCGGCAAATGCCGGCACCACATACACACCATCCGTATCCTCCACTTTGCTGGCGTAATACTCCGAGTCAGGTGCGGAATCGATCAGCCGCAGTCCGTCCCGCAGCCATTGCACGGCCGCACCGGCGATGAAAATACTGCCTTCCAGCGCGTATTCCACCTTGCCGTCGATCCCCCAGGCAATCGTCGTCAGCAGGCCGGCCTTCGATGCAACCGCTTTTTCGCCGGTGTTCATCAACATGAAGCAGCCGGTGCCGTACGTGTTTTTCGCCTGTCCGGGCGCAAAGCAGGTCTGGCCGAACAGGGCGGCCTGCTGATCCCCCGCCACGCCAGCGATCGGAATTTCCACGCCGCCAAAAATTTGCGGATCAGTCACGCCGTACACATCGCTTGACGGCCGTACCTGCGGCAGCAGGGAGGCGGGGATGCCGAGTTCCGTGAGCATTTTTTCGTCCCATTTCAGTTGCTTAATGTTGTACAGCATCGTGCGGGACGCGTTCGAGTAATCGGTGACGTGGATTTTGCCGCGCGTCAGATTCCAGATCAGCCAGGTGTCGATCGTGCCGAACAGCAGCTCACCGTTTTCCGCTTTTTCCCGTGCGCCTTCGACATTGTCCAGAATCCACTTCACTTTGGTGCCGGAAAAATACGCATCCGCCACCAGGCCGGTCGTTTCCCGGATATACGGTTCCAGCCCTTTTTCCTTCAATTCGTCGCAAATTCCGGCCGTTCTGCGGTCCTGCCAGACGATCGCGTTGTACACCGGTTTGCCCGTGTTCTTGTCCCACACGACCGTCGTCTCCCGTTGGTTGGTGATGCCGATCGCCGCCACTTCCTCCGGGCGCACGCCTTTCGTCTCCAGCACTTCCCGCGCCACGCCGCTCTGCGTCCCCCAGATTTCCATCGGATCGTGCTCCACCCAGCCCGGCTTCGGATAGATCTGGGTAAACTCTTTTTGCGCAATTCCCACAATCGAACCCGATTGGTCAAACAAAATGGCGCGCGAACTGGTCGTCCCCTGATCCAGGGCCAGGACATATTGTTTTTTCATAGCGATCCCCCTTTGTCTCTTTGTTGCATTAGTTGGATTTAGAGAGCTGTAATTCTCCGTTATCGTGACGTTCTGCGCTGCAGACAGTCCCTACGAGCCGCAAGTCTAGCCGACTCTTTCACGCCAGCCGGCAAGACTCTCTTCTTGGAGTTACGTTTATGCCCTGTTCTATTACTGGTATTCAGGTTGGAAAGTGGGAGAGGGCGATCTTGGATTCCGCCCATGACGCCCTCCCGATTTATGCCAATGGTCTAATCAATTTTAAGATCCCTGTAATCGGCAATGTTACTTCTTATAGATCTGATTGTATTTACCGATTGAATCTGTGATCTTCCTATTGGCCTCATCCAAGGCCTGTTGCGATGTCTTCTTGTTTAAAAGAACATCTTCGATTGCGGTTTCAATTGTTGTACGCGCCTCCGGGAAAACACCAATCACGGCTCCAGTTGTGGCCTCTGACAGTTTTGTATCATGTAATTGTTGAACAGCTACTTTAAACTGCGGATACTTCTCATCAAACTCTTTCAAAAGCGGCTCGTCATACGCCTTAGTGCGAATCGGGAAATACCCGGTTGCCGTGTGCCAGAACGCTTGCTGTTTCGGCTCGCTAATGAACTTAACAAACTCCCAGGCGGCTTTTTGCTTGGTTGCCGGTTGATCTTTCATGATCCACAATGATCCGCCTCCAATAATCACACCACCTGGCGAACCTTCCGCTTTGGGGAGAGGCGCCGTTCCAATCTGGAACTTGCTTCCGACGCCGTCAACGATTCCGCGAGCCACTCCCGTCGAATCGATGAACATAGCTGTTTTTCCCGCGGTAAACGCCGCTTGCGTGTCGGACGTTTTGCGGCCAAAATTGCCGAGAACACCATCGTCATACAGTTTCTTCCACCAGTCGACAAATCGGACTCCTGCCTCCTTGTTCACTATCGCCTCTGTCGCGCGATCTTTCCGGCCGTTCCCATTGTTCGCATATAAAGCTCCTTGATTGGCCAGATATTGCTCAAAAAACCATCCATATATCGCTAGCGAAATGCCATATTGCTCCACTTTGCCATCAGTGCCCTTTTTGGTCAACTTCTTTGCATAGTCCTCTACCTCTTTCCAAGTTTGGGGCGGTTTGTTCGGATCCAATCCGGCTTTCTGAAACGCCGTCTTATTGTAGTAGAGGATCGGGGTGGACACGTTCATCGGCATCGAATATAACTTGTTATCCAACCGATAGTAGGACAAAATATTCGGTTCGAAATCGGAAATATCGTAGTGATCTTCGTCGATAAATTTTTGCACGGGGACAATCGAATCGGAGTCAATCATAAAACGGGTCCCAATATCGTACACCTGCATCAGCGACGGCGCCGCGTCGCTGCCCTGCACCGTTTTGAATTTATTAAACTCGTCATCGTATGAACCTTGGTAGACCGCTGTCACTTTGATATTCGAATGGGTCTCATTAAATTGTTGAACGAGAGCATCCAAACCTTTCCCCGCTGCTCCCCCCATCGCATGCCACAGTGTGATTTCTGTAACTCCTTTCTCTCCGCCGTCCGCATTTTTCCCTGTTTCTTGCGAGCTGGAACAACCGGCCACCAGAGGTGATACACCCATCGCCAAAGTCAGCAACCCTGCCAGAATTCCTTTTCTCATAATCATCCTCCTTGTACACTTTGGATTTGTCTATCCTTTTACTGCCCCCGCCATTAACCCTCTTATCAACTGACGTTGTCCGATAATTAATAGCAGAATGGTCGGGAGCAAAACCATCACCACGCCCGCCATGACCAGATTCCAGGATAACGCCTCTTCAAACTGCAACATACTGATCCCGACTTGAACTGTTCTCATCGAGGTTTTATTGGTGATTAAAAGCGGCCAGAGGTACATGTTCCAAGACTGTAAAAAAGCATAAACACCCAACGTTCCCAAAACGGGCCTTGAAAGAGGCAATACCACCTTCAAAAAAAACCGCCAATGTCCGCATCCATCAATAGTGGCTGCTTCATAAAGCTCCTTAGGAATTTGCAGGTAAAACTGACGCAGCAAAAATGTGCCAAATGCGGAAGCAAGAAAAGGAGCTGCCAACCCTTGATAAGTACTCAGCCAACCAAGATATTTCATTGTCAGGTAGTTCGGAATCAAAGTGACTTCCCACGGGATCATCATCGTGGATAAGAAAATATAAAAGATCACCTGGCGACCGGGAAATCGCAAAAATGAAAATGCGTACGCACTCAGGCTGGAAGTGATAAGCTGTCCGGTTACAATTAGAGTGGAAACTACCAAACTATTAAAAATGAAACGGCCCAGTGGCGCAGTCCGCAAAGCCTCCACATAGTTCGCCAAATGGATGGAAGACGGAATCAGACGCGGCGGATAAGCGGTCGTATCTTCCGGTGTCATGAGGCTTGTCAGCAATGCAAACAGAATCGGGAAGGCGATCACGAGAGCAGTGAGAACAAGAATCAGATAGTGCAGGGACAACGCAACTTTTTTTGTCTGCATCACTGGTAATGCACCTTCCTTTCCACCACGAGAAACTGAATCATGGTGAGTGTCAAGATGATCAGAAATAACGCAATCGATTGTGCTGACGCATACCCAAACTGAAAGTTAAAGAATGCGTTTCTGTAGATGGAATACACAATTAGATTTGTGGCCCCTGAAGGCCCGCCCTGGGTCAGGATATTCACCTGGCCAAACGATTGAAACGCTCCGATTACCGACACAATTAATACAAAGAACAGGCTGGGCGACAAAAGCGGAAGAATCACGTGACGCAGACGGCACCAAAAACCGGCTCCATCGATTAACGAGCTTTCAAGAATTTCATTCGGTATCGATTGCAATCCCCCCAGCAGTATAATCGTATTAAACCCAACACCAAGCCATATCGTAACCATCGAAACCGCTATCATCGCCCAGAAAGGATCGGTAAGCCAGGCAATTTCCTTCACTCCAAAGATCCGAAGCGCGTAGGTGATGATGCTCACACTCGGATTAAACAAGAGAAGCCCGATCGTCGAAGCGGTTGCGACTGATACAGTAACCGGAGAAATGATCAGCGTACGGAAAAATGTGATGCCGCGAATCGGTTTGGATACCAGCAGCGCCAAGAATAACGCCAACAGGATCCCCGGAACCACCGTCAAAATCACGAATGTTAGGGTTACCATTAAACTATTGTGAAACTCGGGTGACGTAAGCATCTCTTTATATTGCAGCCAACCGACCCATTGCTTGGCATCCCCGCGCGCGTTCGTGAGGTAGAAGCTTAAGTAAATCGTTTTAAACATTGGATAAAAAAAGAACACGACAAACAGAAACAACGAAGGGAGTAAAAAGGGCGTTGCAGTCCACAAATTCCGCCAGCCCCTTCGCACAGGTTTATTAGATTTCATCGGCAAAGCTGCTCCCCCGATTTCAAGGTTGCGTTTGTCTATCAATTCCAAGAAAATCCCCCCTTAGGACAGCAAGAATTGTAATCTGTCGGGATAATTCGTGATGATTCCATCGATCCCCATCTGGATCAACCGCTGTATTTCGGCAAACTGGTCGACCGTCCAAGTGTTCACCATCAGACCAGCGAAATGAAAATCGCTGATTTTTTCAGATGTTACAAGCCTGTATTCAGGATGGACCGCATTCGCATTCAAACTTGACACATATTCAAGTACATTTTGCGGTTCTTTTGTATACAGCACACCTGTCTGTACATGCGGGGCAAGTTCCTTGATGAATTTCACAGATGCGTGATTAAAGGAAGAGACAATGACATTCGCAGGGTCGCAATAGCGTTCAATCAAACGGATCACTTTTTCCTCCAGCCCGTCATAAGGTATGACTGAATTTTTTAACTCGACATTAAGGAATAGACCTGAAAATTCAACCAGAACTTCCTCCAGCGCGGGAATCCGCTCCCCTTTCCATCGATCGCCCATCCATTTTCCCACATCCATCGTCCTCAGTTCTTTCCACGTATATTCACTAACAAGACCATGTGCACCCGTGATGCGATCCAAACGTTCATCGTGAATTACAACAGGGATTCCATCTTTGCTGAGTTGCACATCAAATTCGAGTCCGCTGCACCCCATCTCTACTGCTAAACGAAATGCTGCCATCGTATTTTCTGGTGCATGCGCACATGCTCCCCTGTGGGCGATATTTAACGGCTTCACAGTTTAATCCTCCCGTATTCAACATTTCGATACAAACAGCTCAAAATCCTTGTGGCTTAAAGACGCTCGAAACGATCAGCAGTTCCCTAACTGCGCTCAACGTGTGTGGGAGAGTCAGGTCGCCTCAGTTTAAAGAAGAACCCTTCTGCTTCAAACCTGCTGCAAATTAAAAGTGGCTTCTGTTCATTCCATCAAACTGTGAAGTATCCATCTCCCGCGAAAACAAAAAACAGCCAATCAACCCGAAGCGGTTTCACGCTTCCGTGATCGGCTGTTCTCAGATTCTCACAGCGAATCTATTAACTTGTGAGTCTATTATAGATTGATTTTTGAGAATTGTAAACCCTTACATTTCAGTTTCACATCTCATGTTTCACCGAAATGTCCAATCCCATCGCGGACCATTCATTCCGAAACAGGCACCGGTTCCTGTTTAATAGCTTCCCTATACGATTTTCTCCTTTGTTCCTCGATCCATCGAACATGTTCCCTGACTGTTTCATCGCTGTTGACCAATTGTTTTTGCTGTTTCCACAAGTCCAACAAAATTTTCTGTTTCCCTTCATCCAAACTCTCAATCGATACAAACCTCCACTCGCCGTTTTGTTTGATTAGATCATACTGGGCAAAATTATAGTCATAGCGGCCGGTGTTCCTGTCCTTAACCCTGACAGATGCGTGAACATGCGCCAGGTCGTCTTTGATTTGTGTCCCGAGTACCCGAATGATTTCCATGGAATCGATATCGTTCAGCTTTTTCCGGATATCATCCGCTTTTTTCGATCCACCGAATGAATCGGAAAAAAAATAGGGTAGGGATTCGTATTGTTTATGATTGACAGTTTCGTAATACAACCTCACTACTTCTTCCGGATTTTTTCCCTGCAGGTGAATCGATCCCGACGCACACCCCGACAGAAAAAAAGCAACCGTCAACAACCAGCTGACCACCGCCCTTTTCATACAGATGCCTCCCTGAACGTCCAGCCCAAGGGGAACCCCCAGGGCTGGAAACTTGCAATATCAACCTTTCAGTGAGTTTTGAAAAAGTTCCACATCAGGCTCGAAGCATCAGGGCCGTTCGGATCCGTATAGGAACCGGCCGTACTGCCGCCGGACCATTTATGTCCCAACCCGTACACTTTCCAGTACTGGATCAATTCGGCGCCGTTCCTGTCATTATATCGAAATTTGTCCCAACTGTAACCGTTCGTCGTACCTGAAGTCACCGAGTCGTAAGTTGAATCAACCGAATTGTTGTTGGATCCGTCATCGATGTAATCGTTTGTCTGCGCCCATTGATCCTTGGCTTGTAAGGCGTTGACAATGTTGACGGCACCTCCTTTAAACTGACTTTTCTAATATTTCTGTCCGAATACTACCGGGCGAGAGTTACAGGATGGTTACAAAAATCGGGTGCAAGCAAAAAAAGACTGCCAAGAACCCCCAGCAGCCTTCCTCATTCTTCATTGAACTTGTCCAACATCGAAATCGTATCAATGAGGTGGTTGTTAAAAATTTGACGGGCAACGGCCAACAGTTCTTTAATCATCGGATCCCGGAGGGAATAGGTCACCTTATTGCCATCCTTCGTCCCATACACAATGTTTTTATTGCGCAAAATCGCCAACTGTTGGGAAACTGCGGAACCTTCGCTGCCAATCAGCGCCTGCAGTTCATTGACATTTTTATCTCCCTCACACAACAATTCCAAAATCCGAATCCGCAAGGGATGACCCAGTGCTTTAAAAAAATCCGCTTTGAATTGTTGCAATTCCAGATTCAACCTCATCGTTCCCTTCATTTTGAAAGTTGTTCATACCTGTCCAACGCGATCAGGATTCCTTCAATCATTGCCTGCGGGCGAGGAGGACAGCCTGGAACATACACATACACCGGAACAATTTTATCAACCCCGCCGCAGTTTGCATAGGTTTGGCCAAAAATGCCCCCTCCACATGCGCAAGCCCCGATCGCCACGACCATCTTGGGATTGGATGTCGCATCATACGTTTTGCGCAGCGCTTCTTCAAGATGTCGCGTAACCCCGCCTGTTACCATCAATAGATCCGCATGCCGGGGGGAAGCCACAAAATCGACTCCAAACCGCTGCAGGTCATAGACCGGGTTCAACAAGGCGCTCATTTCAAAATCACATCCGTTGCAGGAACCGCTATCCACATGCCGGATATGCAAGGATTTGCCCAGCACTTCCTTGATTCTTTTTTGCAATCCGGTTCTCCAATCCGTCGCCTCTTTTACATGGATCATTGTATCACACTCCCTTCCCGACCGGCTCCGGTGATTTCTGCGAAATCCGAGCGGTCCGAAGCAAATCCTGCTTGTTTTTGGTGGCCAGGCGGTATTCATTTGTCATCCGGATCGTTTTGGGTTCGCAAACGTCCGCACAAATCCCGCAAAATATGCAGTTCGCGTATGATAATTCAAGCTCCATAACGTCCTCCGCCTGCCGCATTTGGATGGCCCCAGTCGGACAAGCTGTGACACATGCTCCACAATCGGTGTACACGTCGGATACGAAAACCGGTTGACCGCGGAACCGGCCGGGCGCCTCTTCAAAAAGAGTTTTTTTGGTTACCGTCCCCGTTCGAAAAATTTTTCGCAAGATGTTCATCATCTGGTTCCAACCCCTACTGTCATTTTTCATTTTCGGCGAATTTCATCGGTCGCAACAAGCGTAACACAATTCAAAGCTTTTATTGATCAGCGGAAAATCCGGAACAAGATTTCCTTTCACCGCAAGCGGGACGGCCGGCCAGTTGTTGTACGTGGCAGAACGCACCCGATAGCGATATACGCTTTGGTTCGGCCCGATCATCAGCCAATGCACGGTCTCTCCCCGCGGGGACTCCGTCCATCCCATCGACGATTGATAAGGCAAAAGTTCCGGAATCGGGGTGATAACGGCTCCTGCGGGAAGCTTATCCAACACTTGACGAATAATGGAAAACGATTGAAACACCTCAGCAATCCGTACACGAACCCTGGCGAGCACATCGCCTTCCTGCAAAGTCGGTACGTCAAATGCCACGTGCCGATAGGCTGCATAAGGTTGGTCACGTCTGACATCGATATTCCGTCCGGAGGCCCTTGCCGCCACGCCCACTACCTCCAGATCATTCGCCTGTTCCAACGTGAGCACCCCGGTGGCAGCCATCCGGTCGATCGCAATTTCATGCGAGAGCAGAATTTCGACCAGTTCTTGAAACTCCGCCTCCACTCTCTGCAGGGTCAGCCGAATATCTACACAATCTTTTGGTGTCAAGTCAATGCGCGTGCCGCCAAGATCAATGATCCCCCGCAAATAGCGGTGGCCAACGATCCGTTCATTAAGTTGCAACAATTCTTCCTTGAGCCTTGCCCCCTGGCTGACCCCAACGGCAAATCCAAATCCCGCGCATACGTTCCCGACATCCCCGATATGGTTGTACAAACGTTCCAATTCCAGGAAGAGAGTCCGCAAATACCTGGCGCGGAGCGGTATCTGCACCTGCCCTGCAGCTTCCACCGCCTGTGCGAAAGAAACCGCATGGGACAAGGCGCATACCCCGCATATCCGCTCCGCCAAATACAACGCCTTGCGCAGAGGCATTCCCTCACTGGCCTTTTCCAGACCGCGATGTGTATAGAAAAGTCTTGCATCCAAATGCAAAATGGTGTCGCCGACCACGCCAAATCGAAAATGACCCGGTTCAATGATTCCGGCGTGAATGGGACCGACCGGAACTTCCGTGACGTCTTCTCCCTCATACTGCATAAACGTTTCCCGGCTTTGCACCCTTGGCACATGCAGGCCAGCCGGAAATTCCTTGCGCAGAGGATGCAGTTCTTCCGGCCAATCGCCGTGCAGAACAAGCGGACGCGGATCCGGATGTCCCTGCGGCCGAAGCCCCAACAGGTCTTTGACTTCTCTCTCATACCAGTTTGCCGCAGGCAATTCGACTGCGACCGACGGAAACGTGGGATCCAATTCATCGATCCTTGTTTTGACCGTGATGAAATGATGCAATCGGTCAAACGAAAACACATAATACAAGGCGAACGATCCCGACACATCCCGTTCGTCGTTTCCCACCATGGTAAACAAACGGGCCTCTTTTTCCTTACAGAGAAAACGGCAAACGGCGGGAAGATCATTTTTTTCAATTGTGATCATCGTTTCATTCTGTGCGCTTTCATCCATCGAAAGCAGTTTCTGACCCAACTGTTGCCTGATTCGTGAAAGGAGTTGTTTTTTGTGCTTCTCCATTATCTGTGTACCCCCTGCAAAACCTGCGACACCTGATGAACCGTCTGGCTCAGGAAAGGCGGGACATACAGGCCGCAGACCACCACCGCCGCCAACGGGATCAAAAGGGCGGCCGTCGACCAGCGATCGATTTCTTTCTTTTGCAATTTCTCCGGGGCTTGGCCAAATGCCATTTTCACCACATAATAGACCATGCCGGCAAAGATCAGCACAACCAACAGAAGAAAGAGAACGGCCGCCCACAGATGGCCCGCTTGAAACCCAGCCCGCATAATGGTGAATTCACTGATAAACACGTTAAAGGGAGGAGCCCCTGCAATCGCAAACGTGGCAACCAGAAACATACTGCCGGTTACAGGCATCGCCTGAACAATTCCCGAGATGCGATCCATCCGTTTGGAATGATATTTTTGATTGATGTTTCCTGCCAGGAAGAACAGGAGGGACTTTGCCATCGAATGGTTGAACATATGCAGGAACGCCCCATACAACCCCAACGTTCCGCCGATGCCGACGCCCAGCGTGATGATCCCAATGTGTTCCACGCTTGAATAAGCCAACATCCGTTTCAGATCGTGCTGTACCAGGATGAACGGCACGGTAATGGCCATTGACAGGAGACCAAAGAAAATCAAAAATTGCCCCGCTTTTCCACCGAGGGTTGTATTCGCAATGGCAAATACGCGAAATATCCCGTACAATGCAGTATTTAGCAATACCCCCGACAAAACCGCGCTCACCGGCGACGGCGCCTGGCTGTGCGCATCCGGCAGCCAGAAGTGCATGGGAGCAAAACCAGCCTTTGTTCCGAAGCCGACCAACACAAAGAGAAAGGCAACCAAAATCCACTTTGGATTCAAATGTTCGGCAACTTGACTCAAGACACTCCAGTGCAAGGCCCGCGGATCTTCCCCCAGCAAATGGCTGCCTGCGAGATAGAGAAAAATGATCCCCAAAAGGGCGAACGCGATTCCCACGCTGCCCATTATAAGATACTTCCACGCAGCCTCAAGAGCGGTGCCTTTTTTATAAAATGCAACCAATAATGCAGAGACCAGCGTGGTCAATTCGATTCCCACCCACAGGAAACCCAGATTGTCAACGACGCTCACGGCCAGCATGGTAAACAGAAACAGGTGAAACCACAAGTAGTAAAGGCGGCACTGCTGTTCTGTAATGACCTGTTCGTTGATCTCGTGCCGCATGTAACCGATTGAATAAAGAGCGGCGGTAAAACCAACCAGAACAATCAACGAAATATTGAACGCACCCAGCGCATCCACATAAAAAAACCCGTTTCCACCTTTGATCGGAGCGCCTGTCAGCACCTGACAAGCTGCGGCGAGCCCGGCCAAAAGCGTCACAAAGGCGCCCGCCAGTTGAAACTTTTCGCATACGTTTTGGTTTTTGATCCTCCAGGCAAGGAGACCCGTTACAAGCGGAGTTCCCAACAGCGTCCAGATCCAGCCCATCTCCGTCATCCCTTCAGATTCTGCATTTTTTCCGTATTTAAACTCTCGAAAGTCGAATGAATCCGAAACGATAAAATGCCTATGACGATGACCGTCACAAGCATATCAAAAAAGATTCCCAGTTCAACGATCAGAGGCATTCCATAACTCAACGATTGGGCAATCAAAAACAGACCGTTTTCGATGGTAATCAACCCAACCCCCTGCATAATCGCCTTCTTGTGATCGATCATGATCAAAGTCCCCAGGAAAATGAGAATGATCGAAACCGCAAGGTACGGCTGTCCATGTTCCTTGCCGGGCAACTCGAGACGGGATGCGAGGTAAAACCCGGCCGCCGACAGCGCCAGCGCAAGCAGCAAAGAGATGTATTTGGATGTAAACCGTTCCACCTCGCGTTTGATGTCTATTTTTTTGATCGTGTACTGAAGAATAAAGGGAATCAGGAGCGCTTTGACCAACAAAGTGAGAACAGCTGCGATCAACAGATGCGAAATACCGGTCTTGTACCACATGGCGCCTGCGGAAAATGCAAGGATCGTCGATTGAAACGCCAATATGCCGACCGAATCACCGATTCTCCGGATTTGGAACAACATCCATGTGCTGATCAACAAGGAAAATGCGATTGCTTGATCCATTCCCGTTCCTCCCTCTCACTCCGCTGCCCGAATGAGGATTGCCAACAGCGACAGCACCATTGAGGACAGCAATAATTTGGGAACTTTAAAAATACGGATTTTCGCGTAAAGCGTCTCAATGAAAGCCAGTACAACCCCCAGCCCAACCAGCTTCAGCAGGTACAGCAAAAATGAGAAAAACACCCCGTCTGCCGTCCCGCTGACTTCCAGGCCCCAGGGGAAGAAGAGATTGATAAAAAGGCTTGCCACCAACAGTTGTTTGATCTGTGCCGCCCACATCATTAAACCCAGGTATCGTCCGGAATATTCCAGCAGCATCCCTTCATGAATCATCGTTAATTCCAGGTGAGTATCCGGATTGTCAACCGGAATCCGACCTGTTTCGGCAATCACAACGATCAGCATGGCCACAAAAGCAAGAGCATAAGAAGGTTCGATCCAATTCCATTCGCGTGCAGCAAGCACCTGGATGAGCCGATCCAGTTTGGTCGTTCCGCCCGACAGAAACAGCACAAAAGCAGCCAATAACAAAGCGGGTTCCGCAATTGCGGACAAAGCCATTTCTCTGCTCGATCCCATCCCGCCAAAAGAACCTCCTGCGTCAAGCGCCGTGAGCGCCGTAAACAATCGGGCCAAACCAAATAAATAGACGATCAGGATCATGTCTCCCACAAATCCGAAAGGAGGATCTGCCTGGAAAGCGGGAACGAAAAGCCCGGCCGTCAAAATGGCGGCAAACACAATGTAGGGGGTTGCCACCGTCAGCCATGAGGCATGATTGGAGATCACCGCATCCTTTTTCAAATATTTGACCAGGTCGTGGTATGGCTGCAGTACGCTCGGGCCGATGCGATTTTGCAATCGGGCCTTGGTTTTTTTTATGATTCCCTGGTACAGCGGAGCAACCAGAAGAAGTGTCATCGTTTGCAACAATGCGTTTCCGATCGTCCATCCGATGCCTGTCATGTGCGCTCACCTACCGAACCAAAAGTAATAAGAGAATGAGTGTGGCAATCATATAGGCCAGGTAACTCTGCAGGTTTCCGTTCTGAATCATCCTGACCCGCTGCGACAAGAAAACCGCAATTTGAACCAAAGGCCGATACAGCATGGATTCAAACACGGAATCAATCTGTAATCGATGCTGGATGCGCTTAGGATAATACGTATATTCGCCTCGCACCTCCACCCGCCGCCGCGGACGATACAGCCATTGAAAAATCATCAAGACCGGGTGAGAATACGAGGTTCCCGTATACGCCATGGATGGCTGCAGAGGTGTTCCACAGTTCCATGTTTCAGCCACCTGATTTTTGCTTTTCCCAACCCATAAATGCAAGAAAACGAAACTCACAAGCAACAGACCCGTGAAAGCCAGAAGAACTGCAGCAAGGGACAGAGCTTCCCCTGAACCTTCGGTGAACGGGACATAAAAAATTGCATCACCCGTTACCTTTGTGCCGAAGTATCGTCCAACGATGCCCTCCGTCACCCGCAGGGCAAATCCTGGCCAAATCCCCAAAAGCAATGAGCCGATCGCTAACATCGCCATACCAAGACGCATCGACACGGGAACTTCCCTTGCTTGTTCCGCCTTTTTCGTGCGAGGCATTGCGAGAAATGCGACTCCGAAGTGCTTGACAAAACCGCCCGCCACAAGAGCTCCCGTCAGTCCAAGCAGGGCGGCCGACAGACCCCCGATTCCCTTCCACCAGGGATTTTCCAGATCAAATGCCAGATGCAACAACGACTGAAAGGTCGCCCATTCACTCATAAATCCGTTAAACGGCGGCAACGCGGAAAGCGCCACCCCGCCGATCAAAAACAATACGGCTGTCCACGGCATCCGCCGAATGAGTCCCCCAAGCTGATTTACGTTTTTTGTGTGTGCCGCGTAAAGCACCGCACCGGCTCCCATGAACAACAGGCCTTTGAAGATTGCATGATTCATCGCATGGTAAAGGGCTGCGGTCAATGCCAAAGCTCCGGGAACCGGATGATGATAGGCATAAAACAGCAGAGACGTTCCGATTCCCATAAAGATGATTCCCATATTTTCCGCGCTGCTGTATGCCAGAAACCGTTTCATGTCATTTTCGGCCAATCCGTACAAAATTCCGACCAAAGCAGAAATCACTCCGAACCCAAGAACAACAGCCCCCCACCAAGCAGGTCCGCCACCCAAAACGTCATACCCGACTCTTAGAAACCCATACACGGCGGTCTTGATCATAACCGCCGACATCAAGGCGGACACATGGCCGGGTGCCGCGGGATGAGCTCTCGGCAACCATATATGGAGGGGAATCAAGCCCGCTTTCGTGCCAAACCCGATCAGAAACATCAGGAAAACAAGGTTTTTTGGCAAAACCGGCAACTGCGGCGAGACCTTCTGAAACGCGTCGAATTCGAAACTGCCGGCAAACAGGAACAGGGTCAAAAACGAGAGAATGAGAAAGGCCGTGCCGAAATGCGTCATCGTAACATATACGAATCCCGCCTTGCGAACATCCGGTTTTTCATGCTCGTACATCACAAGCAGAAAGGAAACAAGGGACATCAGTTCCCACGCCAGCAAGAAGGTGATTCCGTTATCGACTGTAACGACCGCTACCATGGAGAGCAAAAACAAATTGAGTCCCGTACCCAGCAACCCTACATTTTTCTTCCCATAGTATTCGGTTACATACCCGATGGAATAGACAGAAACGGCGACGGACAGGACAGAAATGATCAACAAAAAGAACGCTGACAACAAATCGACCCGGAAGGTCAAAACAACATCAGGAACAATGCGCCATGAAGAAAGGAACATCGTTTTTCCCGTAACCAATACACGGATCGCCGCAAGCGCCCCTGCAAGTCCGCCAAAAAATGCACCTGAATGAGAAACGAAGTTCGCCATCTTTGGTTTGCCACTTGTACTAATGGCCCCCAATCCGCCAAATAGGAAAAAGACCAAAGATGCCCCAAACAGAACTGCCCCCAGATCGAGTCCGTCCATGTAAGCACCTCCGAACATACGTATAGTTGAATATCTGATTCTTTAAATATACAGATTTTCTCTTTCGATTACAATTCACAATTTTATTGTTCCACGCCTCGGACAACTCACCCTTGGTATTCCTAAGCAATATCCGGTGAGATCTTCTCTTTAAAGATGCGATACAGCCATGCCTGATAAACGATCACAATCGGGACAAAAACACTTGTCGCGATCAGCATGATCTTCATGCTCAGCGTGCTTGCGGCCGCCGACCATCCAGATCGAGAAAGCTCTCAGTTTCGCAGTGATTTTGTTCCTACCGAAGAACCACAGTTCCATAAAGGTCGACTCCAGAAAATACGCGGCCAGGGCTTCAATTGCCAGAGGTGATCCGATAATATCTATCATATACAGGAAATACCTTAACCAGTTCATTCCAGGTTGAAACTCCAGGGTAATACCTGTAACAGCCCCCACACAAAATTCTTTTCACATGATTGACTGCGTCTTGACGCTGGTTCAGGTGCTACCCTCAATCATCATGAGGCCAGGTTTATTGTTGGATCAACTTGAATTGTAAAGCGGGAACCAGAAGACGAGCCATGATGATAGTGGTTTCAAACGCCTTCGAGGTTCCCGCCCCATCGCCGCCATACCCAGCATCCTCTTTTGCAATCGATGTGCAAATTGGAAGAATACGATTCACCAAAGGCCAAAATGCAGCTTATAAATGACACTCCTCCCGACACTGGCTCATCGGGAGGAGTATTTGCAATGCCCAAAAGATTGTCATCGATTCAAGCAGTCCGTTCAACTGTGTTGCGTATGTTGCGTTCTGTGGAATTTTATTGTTGCCGATGCCGTAATTTTCTGTACGATGCTGCTCCCTTCCGCCGTTCCATCATTCCCCGACTTCCAACTTCCATTTGTTCTGATTCGAATCGTTCCTTGTCCGCCAACAGGCTGAACCGTCAAGGTCAATGTCTGATCCGTTTGTTTTAAATCCACGATTTCCACCGTCGCATACTCAATCGTCAGTCCCTCGGCCAGGTCAAAGTCCCGTACAAAAATCGCACCCGAACGAGGGGGAATCACCACCTCCTCCCCGTCAAAGAGCGGTAAGCCGTTCTCATAAATGACCGCTCTCTGCTCGACTTCGTCGTAATTGTTCAGAAATAGAAAAGAGTCTTTTTCATTGCATCGTTCAACCAGTGACAAATCCGGATTTGTCGAGGATAGGTGGCCGACTACACCGATCAACTTGGCAATTTCTTTGATAACGCCAAGCTGATAGCCGTAGTCCTGTCCCATTGCCAATCCCAAGACAACGATCTTGCCGCTACCGGCTTGTTTCACATATGCGGCAACCTCCGATTTTCCATTGCGGGTGAACGAAGCTATGGCTTCACCGTCAAATTCGATAAAACGCAAACGTTGTTTGACCATCACCGAATCGATATTTAGGACATCGACAGTATCGATTTCCCGAACCACTTCCCATTTGCCCAACTGCAATTCGTCAGCCAATATCCTACAAGCTTTTCCTTGCAAATCCATTATTGGAATTTCCGGATATAAAACGAGTTTTCCGCCGTTTTTTACATAAGAAGCAAGCCGTTTTTGCAAGCCTCTGTCCATATATCGGCAGGAAAACACCCATAAGGTGGGTACTTCTTCTACCCGTATTTCCTTCAACAGGTCAACGGCCTCAAAATGAATGTTGGCTCCTACCAGCAAGCGTAAGATTCCATCAAAAGCAAAATGCTCGCGTTTGTCGATGATTTCCTCGATCATACGTTTTTCCCGCTCATCAATAACTTCCGTCATATAATCGTCCGGGTTGAAACCAACGAAAGTGTGCACTTTTTTGGGAGCATTCAAAAGCCTTTTCCCGACAGCCTGCAACACTTTCCCAAGATGTTGCGCTTTTTCATAGTTGGGCCGAATATTCCCGTTTGCATCGATCGGCGCCTGCCATTCGTGGCGTCTGCCGAACAAACCGATATCCCCGTAGTTCTCGCCACCTACAAACATGTAATAATTCAACGCATTCATCCCATGTGCGACACAAGTTCTGGTGTTCAGATCGAGATCCTGCGGGTACAATCGCGGCCGGTCGGCCAGGCGCCCAGACTGGAACTCTGCAGAAAATAACGGCTGTTCCTTGTTGGAGATCGCCCTCGTGTAAGTCGAACTCAGAACCAGATCGTGATAAGTATCGTAACCGATATGACCGGGATAAAAATCGCCAGCCACAACCACATCAGAAAACTCGGCTGTCTTATAGAGCTGTGACAGACCGATCGGATAGTCAACACCGCGGCTGTAAATGGAATAATCTTTAAATCCGTGCACATTAATGATAAATGGAACGTCAATCCCGCTCTGTAACGCAAATGTTCGTAAATCTCCGACATAATCTTTCAGATATTCGCGCCAAAACTTTCTCCATTCATAATGAAACGGAGGATATTCGTCGGACAAGCCTTTTTGAAACGTTTCGACAAATCCCCAAAAAGAAGTTTCTTGTAGTCCGTACTCGGCATTAAAACGCTCGATCGATTGATACTTCCTTTCCAAATAAGCGGCAAACCTCCGCAGCGTGTCTGGATTGAAATCGGACGTATTGGAAACCCAATGCAACATCCCGATCTCGTTACACAATTGATACATAATCACCGGTCCGTTCTGTGAAATCTGCATCGGTGCAATGATTTCGTTGACGGCTTTATACCATTTTTCCACCTTTTCAAGAAACAGCGCGTGTCGATACGATACCACCTTTGTCGGATGTTCCTTGCCGCCGCGCGTTTTTGCAATCACTTCCGGATAGCGGTCCAACAACCAATTCGGAATGCCATGGTAGCGAACTTCAGCCATTACATACGGGCCGGGCCTAACGATGCAATACAAACCTTTTTCTTTGATCAGTTTCAAAAATCCCTGTAGGTCCCGTTCCCCTCTCGTTTGTCCAGTGAGATCCAGCACGCCTTCTTCCATTTCGTGCCACACCCAGGGCACATAGGTGCTGACAAGATTGCAGCCGGCTTCGATTAACAAATCCAAACGTTGTTCCCACTCTTGTTTCGGCACGCGGAAATAATGCATTTCCCCGCCGTATAAAAACGTATCCTCGCCATGAATGATAAATTTCCCTTGCTTCATCCGCACGTTCACGCTTGCAACCTCCAGTTCCAATCTTTTACTGGTAAAATACCACAGAAACAATTTCTACATCATAATCATTGGAAGAAACGAATTGCCCATCGTTGTCAAATACCTTAATGACCAGTTTATAGGCTCCGTTTTCCAGTTCTTGGGACGGCGAATAACCCAATGTTATTTCATGAATCGCATCAGCTTCCATGTCAAATCTTTCATCTTTCAGAACGGTAGCCCTGCCATGTCTTTCGATGGACAGTTCATAACGGTAATCGGCGAGATTTTTATGATAATCGTTGATTATATAGAGCTTGATCTCCACATGTTTTCCTTTCGTCCAGATCGTTCGCCCCATTCTTGCCACTGGAAGTACGGGTTGATAAGCTTTTTTTAATGCATAATACCCCAGTTTCGGAATTCTGTCGTAGTCGATCACCGCCCATGTAATCGACGGCCAGCAATCCACAAACATAAATTGGTAAAGCCCGCCCAGATTATTGTATTTGTCAAGTCGATATTCTTCGATCGCAAACTTCAGCAGTCTGGCCTGATATTCCTGCGAGTTGCGGACCAACTCTTCCAGATTGTCTCCCATTTTGATTCTGGCTACGTGGAAGGTCTCGTCATATTGAAAATTGTGATACGCCATCCTTTCCCAATCCGGTGGCCATGTCTTGCCGCAAATGTCTTTTGCGATCTGAATGTTAGGAAGAGCCTGGGCACCAAATTCACTGACAATCGGTTTGTAAGGTCTCGTCATAAATTCTTCCATCGTTTTATAGTACCATCCCGGATACGGATGTTCGCTAAAATCCGAATGTTCGTGAACGTATCTTGTGGAATCCAAAGCGCACACAGCTTGATACAGCAAGGGATCCAATTCTTCCGTGTTTACGCTTGGCTCATTGTGGCAACACCAGATTCCGATGGATGCATGGTTATATAAAATATCTACCATCTCTTTGATTTGTCCAACTGCATTCTCTGCAAAAATATCGCTGCGGCTATAAGACCACTGGAGTGCAAAATCCTGCCAAATCAACACCCCTTCACGGTCGCACGCCTCGTAGAATTCTTTCCTGGTGATATGGGCGTGCACACGAACCGAATTGATATTCGCGTTTTTAATCAGTTCGACATCTTTCTCGATTTTCTCTTGGGTGTATCCGCTCAACCATTGTGCCGGTATGATATTCGTTCCACGGATAAATATTGGTTTGTTGTTCAGGAGCCATTGATTTTTCACCGCATCAAATGTAAAACTCCGGATGCCTGCAGCAAATTCCTTTTTGTGAATCAACTGATCTTGCCGAAAAAGCTCAACTTCACAGCGGTACAGGTAGGGTTCTCCCAAATCCCACGTCCACCAGAGCTTCGGTGACTGGATTGATATGACAAAATCTTTCTCCTGCAAGATCGTTTGCAATTTTACATCACGCACATATTCTTGGCCGTCAATCTTGATCCGAAGTTGATAATCTCCCGGTACTGTACAATAGATTTTCGGCCTGATTGTTACTTTAGCGCTTCCATCTTTTAACAATATAGGAATCCATTTCACGCTTTCAATAAAATTGTATGGCCTTATGTCGAGATACACATCGTTCCAGATACCGCCCGTATTCATGGATTGTCCCCATTTTGGACTGCATCCTCCGGGCCGCGCATCGTGGTGATTCAATACACCCTTGATTAAGAGCTTGTTGTCGGGCCAAACTTCCTCCGGGTCTTCCATGGGGGAATCGACAATAACTTTTACTACATTGTCTTCTTTTAACAATCCACTTACGTCAAACTCAAACGGTTGAAAATACCCCTCATGCTCGCCAATGTACCGGTCATTCAAATAGACCTTTGCAAAATAATCCACCCCGTCAAACCGTAAGAAAACCATTTTTCCCTCGAATTGTTCCGGACTCGCAGAAAAGTGTTTGACAAATTCGATCCTTCCCGCAAAATTATGCACTCCCGCCAGCTCCCAGTTTTGCGGAATGGTCATAACACCGGGAGCAGGAAGGTCTGTTTTGTCTTCCCTGATTCCTCCATCGGTACCGATACAGGTGCGGGATAAAGGCCTGTATTCCCATTCCCCGTTCAAATCAATTCTCATTTTTGCCTCCCCTTTGACCGCGCATCTTGCTTCATTATTTCATACCCGAAATCGTAATTCCCTTGACAAAATACTTCTGGAAAAACAGAAAAACGATGATAATGGGAATCACCAAGAAGGCGGAACCCGCCATCTGCAAGGCAAAGTTAC
The DNA here is from genome assembly GCF_000376225.1 of Effusibacillus pohliae DSM 22757. Lineage (NCBI taxonomy): Bacteria > Bacillati > Bacillota > Bacilli > Caryophanales > Alicyclobacillaceae > Effusibacillus > Effusibacillus pohliae. The sequence goes on along the minus strand of NZ_AQXL01000135.1, from coordinate 120,943 downwards.
CCCCATGTTGTCCTTTCAACAGGGCGAGTCCGACAGACAGAGTGTACAGGCGTTCGTCGTTTGCGACGATCAACGGCCATAGAAAACTGTTCCACGCACCGATAAATGTAAAGATGCTCTGTACCGCAAGCACCGGTTTTGATTCAGGCAAAATAATCTGCCAAAAGATCCGAAATTCACCCGCGCCGTCAAGTCGGGCCGCCTCAATCAATTCGGTTGGTATGGTCGCCATAAACTGTCGAAACAGAAAGATGCCAAATGCCCCGACGAGCCCAGGAAGGATGATGCCGGCCATCGTATTGGTCAGCCCCATTTCATTCAGCATCAAGTATACGGGGATCATGGTGACCTGACCGGGTATCATCATCGTCGCCAAAACGAGATAGAACAGTTTTTCTTTCCCCGGAAATTGAAACTTGGCGAACGCATACCCCGCTAAAGCGTTAAGAAACAAGCCGAGAAAGGAAAAAATCGCTATCACGAACGTGTTTTTCAGATAAACGACAAAATTCATTTTTTGAAACAACTCGATATAATTCCCGAGAGTCGGATGCTTGGGAATCAATGTTGGCGGAATGTTGAAAACTTCGCTTTCCGGCTTAAAGGACGTAACGACCATCCACAAAAATGGAAGGACCATCGCTGCTGCACCAATTAGGAGCAGTAACACGATCCAAACTTTTTCCTTGCGGTTTTCTTTCATTTTCAAACTTCACCACCGTTCGCCGCTTTAATATTCAATTCCTTTTTTGCTCAGCTTAAATTGAAGAAAGGTGACGGTAATGATCAGAACAAACAAGATAAAGGAACCTGCCGCCGCGTAGCCAAAAAATCCGAGTTGAAAACCATTCTGGTACACGTACAGAGCGATCGACAAAGTAGAATTGAGCGGTCCGCCCCCCGTCATCATAAACGGTTCATCAAAAAACTGCAGCCAGCCTATGATTGTCGTGATGGCAACGAAAAATATCGCGTGACCCATCAACGGAATCTTGATATACATTAACTTCTGCCATTTACTCGCCCCATCGATTTCCGCCGCTTCGTAATACACTTTTGGAATCCCTTGCAGAGCGGCCAAAAATATGATCATGTTGGCACCGATCGCTTTCCATAACGCCAGTATGATCAGCGACAACTTGGCCCAAATAGGATGCGAAAGCCATTGAACTGCCGGCAAGCCAGCCAAAGAGAGAAAATAATTCAACAACCCGTAGTTGGAGTTATAAATCCAGCCCCAAACGACAGCGACCGCAATGGAATTGGTGATAGACGGCATATAATAAAACAACCTCAGCAATTTAAAAATCATGCTTTTACTGTAATCCAGCAGAATCGCTGCCGCCATGGAAAAAAGAATCACCAACGGGACACCGACAACCACATAGAAGAGGGTGTTCAGGATTGACTGCCGAAATGCGCTGTCAGACACTATGTTGGTGTAATTTTTTAAACCTACAAATTGGATCGTTGTCCAATTGGCGAGACCCGCAAGATCGATATTTGTAAAACTTATGATCAGCGACACAAGGATCGGTAGAATCATAAAAATCAGCAAAAGAACGATGGTAGGAGCGATAAACAGATACGGGTATTTATATTTATTGATCCATTTGATCACATTTCCCATTGAATCACCTCCTCTCCCCCTACCGAAGTAGGGGGGAGTCCCATTTTTCAGATTATTTTTTCATATTGGCTTTCACTTGTTCATTCAACTGATCCAGCGTGGATTGGATATCCTGTTTCCCGACGATGATCTTCTCCAAAGCGTCCGCGGTCGCCTTTTCAATGGCAGTCCAATTTTTGATCAGAGGCGTAGATTGGGCATTTTTCAGCTGTTCGCCAAATGTTGCTAGAATTGGATCATCTTTGAGCTTCGAATCTTTCCATGCTTGTTGATGGGCAGGCAGGTCGGTTGAAATGTTAAACCATTCGAGCTGGTTTTCCGGCTTGCTCATAAAGGCGATAAATTTAACAGAATCGTCTTTATTTTTAGAAAAATTGAAAACCGAAAGATTGGAGCCGCCAACAAACGAAGTGTTCGTCTGATTTCCGGGCAGAACGGCTGTCGCCCATTTTCCTTTTAGATCAGGCAATTGCTTGTTTAACAGAGTTACCATCCAGGGTCCACTGACAAACATAGGCTTGATCCCCTGTTTGAAAGCCTGGAAGAGGTCGAGATTCTGATCAGCCGTTGCAGGTGCCGCTCCACCTGTAAAAAAGCTGCTATAATACTTTACGGCTTCCGCGAATTCCTTGCTGTTAAACTGCGGATTTCCATTCTCGTCGATTAACTTCGCCCCATTTTGCCACGCTAGCATATAGACCGCCAACTGGTCTTTCGGCGAAAAATCGATTCCGTATTTTCCCTGCCCGCGTTTCGCCAATTTGACCGCCGCATCCTTCAGTTCATCCCATGTTTTCGGAGGATGGTCATACCCGATTTCTTTTAATAGGTCCGTACGATAGAACAAGACGCGGGTATCGACATACCACGGCACGCCGACAATCTGATCATTATATTTCACTGTCTTCACAGAACCTTCGTAATAGTTTTCTGGTTTCAGTTCGGGATATTGGGCAAAATACGGTGTGAGATCCGCCAGCGACCCGGAACTTGCAAATTCAGGTACCCAGGTCGTTCCCAACTGAACCACATCTGGTCCTGTTTTCGAAGCAACCGCCGTCATCAGTTTGTTATAGGCGACATCCCAAGGAATCGCCTGGACTTCCACCTGAACACCGGGGTTTTGAGCTTCAAATTTTTTTGCCATCTGGGGCAAAATCTTTCCCTCTTCGCCCATCGCCCATACTTTCAAAACGATTGGATTTTTCTCATTACCGGCCGCATTTGGTTGATTCGAGCCATCAGTATTTTTGGAACATCCAGCAACCGCGACAGTGAACATCAACAAAGCCGTGAGCCACCAATGAATCCATTTCCCCATTCTCATCGCTACGGTTCCCCCTTTTATTTCACCTGGGCATCTGCTTATTCAGTTGTTTGCCGCCGCATGATTCGCGGATGATCAACTCTGTTTCCAACAGAATAAAATTGGATGAAAAATCGCCATTGAGTGCCCTGAAAATCTGTTGCGCCGCCAGCGATCCCATCTCTCGCATCGGCTGGCGAATGGTTGTAAGCGGCGGTTGCACATATTCGGCCAGCTGAATATCGTCAAACCCGACAATCGCAATCTCCTGCCCGATGTTTATTCCTGCCTGCTTCAATACCTCCATCGCCCCGATCGCCATCTCATCATTGGCAGCGAATATCGCTTCCGGCAATCTGTTTTGCAGAAGCATCAACTTGGCCGCATGATTCCCTCCCTCTTTTGTAAAATTCCCCTGGTACAAAAGATGGCCTGAAAACGGAATTCCGTGATCCCGCAAAGCCTTTTTGTACCCCTCGAAACGTTTCGAATTATCGAATGAATTACTGGGGCCGCTTAAGTAAGCGATTTCATTCCTCCCCAAAGAAACAAGATGCTCAACAGCCTTGTAAGCTCCGCCTTCATTGTCGACCTGAATATTTAAGACATACTCTGCTTCAATCCGTTTATCGAGCAAAACAACCGGCATATCTTTTCTTGCAGCGTCGCTGATCAGGTTTTCGTCGATGTTGGATGCGAGTATGATGACTCCATCCGCTCGTTTTTCCTTCAAAAACTTTGCGGCTGTACTGTTTTTTCCGCCAATCGAGCTGACCGCAATCAGGTCGTAACCGTTTGCAATTGTTACATCCTGGATTCCTTTGATCAATTCGGAATAGAACGGCCCCGACAGATCGGGCAGGATCAAACCAACCGTATTGGTTTTGTTTGATTTCAAATCCCTGGCGATTCCGCTCGGTTGATAGTTCAATCTTCTCGCCGCATCCAGCACTTTCTTTCTGGTATCGGAACTTACGAGACCGCTGTTGTTGAGGGCGTACGATGCCGTGGATACCGCAACCCCCGCCAATTTCGCCACATCTTTGATCGTTGCCATACTCACCACCTATCTTTCGTATTGAAACGTTTCGATTAATTGTATTTTAGTAAAAGGACACGTCAGCAGTCAATATCTTTTTCCAGAAAATTTTGTTCCGTCTCTTTTCCTTGATACGTTTTCGTGGCGACTCAGGCCGGGCGAAGTCATTAATGCGAAAGTACTGTAAGAAAATCAGGTGTTGCAATTGTTCAAATTTTGTTATAATACAGTTGTAACTGATCGTTCCGTTTTGGGGGGATCGTTATGGGGAATCCGAATATAGCTATTCGCTCAATCAGCGACATACATAAAGAGATAAAGGATCTGGAAGCGATGTGGAGTCGCTTTGTCTTCGAAAAGCGTGAACCGCAACGGATGCGCAATCTTGTATATCAGTCATGGAAGCGCTGTCAAACGCTGGGCGTCAATCCCCGGCAAAAACAAACCTCCATCGTGCTGACCGACGATCAATTGGTCGACTGGGTGAAGCAATCTCACCTCTACCAGATTTCTCTGCCCATCCTTCGGGATTTGGCCCGGGAAATCGATGGCACCCAGCATTTGATCACCCTCTGCGACAACAAAGGAAGGATTATTCATTTGCAGGGAGAACGCAAGATTTTGCAGAAAGCGGAGCGCATGAATTTTGTGCAGGGCTCCGACTGGAGCGAAGCAGCTGCCGGAACCAATGCGATCGGGACCTGTCTTGAGACAAAACAACCAATCCAGATTTTTTCCTATGAGCATTTTTGTGAAGGATGCCATCCTTGGGTCTGTTCAGCTGCCCCAATCGAAGATCCATTAACCGGACAATTGTTGGGCGTGGTCGACTTGACCGGTCCCAGCGATGTTGCCCAACCCCATTCCCTGGGGATTGCGGTAATGACGGCCAAAACGATTGAGAAGCGGTTTCGTAGAGTCTCCCTGGAAATGCGCCATCATCTGCAGGCCCATTTTATACAGGCGGTGGAAAAATCGAAAAATGGCCCGATTTTGCTACTGGACGAAACTTTGCAAGTTGTTGCCGCGACTTCGACCGCATTTTCCCTTTTGCAAATGGAAGACAGGCGCGATTTTTGGACGCTGTCAGACATGAACCAGTTGAAGTCGACCCTGCTCAGCCTCACCGACGCGCAAACGGAAGCTTTCCTCCCTGCTCGGCAATTGACCGTTTCAATCGAACCCATTGTATGGAATCATACAAGAGTCGGTTTCCTTCTGCATCTTCATAATAATAAAACACAACACCGCTCACTCACTCCGCCTGCAAATCATTGGTCTGGGATCATCGGCGAATCGAAAGCGCTGAAGAACATCATTTCCAAGAGCCAAATCGTCGCCCCCACCAATGTCCCTGTGTTAATCACAGGAGAAAGCGGCACCGGCAAAGAACGGTTCGCCAGAGCGATCCATCGTGCGAGTCCACGACACCGAGCTCCTTTTGTAGCGATTAATTGCGGAGCTGTCCCGAAGGAGCTGATCGCCAGCGAGTTGTTTGGTTATGATGCCGGCACCTTCACGGGCGGCAATCCGAAAGGCAAAACGGGAAAATTTGAAGAAGCGGACGGCGGGACATTATTTCTTGATGAAATCGGTGAAATGCCGCTTGATTTGCAAGTTTTCTTGCTGCGCGTTTTGCAGGAAAAAGAAATCGTCCGCCTGGGAGCATCCAAACCGGTTCCGGTTGATGTGCGAATTATCGCCGCCACCAATCAAAATCTGGACAAACTGGTTAAAGAAGGGAGATTTCGATCCGATCTTTTTTACCGGCTGAATGTTGTCCAACTGGCGCTTCCTCCGCTGCGGGAACGAGGGGATGATGTGCTTGTGTTATGCGGCCACTTTATTGAAAAGTTTGCCAAAAAGCATGGCAAGCAGGTGGTCGGCGCCGATGATGCAGTGTTGTCTTTCCTTCGCGAATACCATTGGCCCGGAAATATCAGGGAACTGGAAAACGCGATCGAGCATGCCGTACTGTTTGCCGACAGAGAGCGCATTCAGTTGTCCGATTTGCCCAATCATATGTTTACCCTTGTGAACCGCTCGAAGTCTCCCTTGGAACAGGAAGAAAAAAAGCTGCTTTATCAATTGTACCAGGAGACAAACGGAAACCTGTCAGAAATCGCGAGGCGCTGCAAGATTGCTCGCACCACATTATACAGAAAAATGAAAAAATACAACCTACTGTAAGCGCTTTACAGAAAAGCGACGATCTGTGGCAAGATCGTCGCTTTTTCCTGTTTGTTTCCTACCCCGCCTGCGGCCGCGGCGCAGGGCGTCCCAGCCATTCTTCATAAAACGCGTCGATATCGGGTTCGAAATCCTTGATCACCGGGTACCAGGGAGTCACGTTTTCCACCTCTAACTGCACGCCGCAAGAGGGACAGTAATATTCCCGAATCACCTGCCATTCGGGATCCGGAGCCAGCAGTTTGGGATACAGCTCTTCCAGCTTCTCTTCCGTATCCCGGACGTAAATCAGCGCATGCAGTTTCCAGTTGTCCCGATAGTCGCAAAATTCGTGGCCGCAGTCGCACTTCACAATGCGGTCGCCATTTTCTTTCTGCACAATGTACAAGTGCAGGCCGGCTGGGAGGAGAATACGGTCCTCCCACGGGACCCTTTCCTGCAAGATGCCGAGATATGTGTCAAACCGCTCGGGATCCTTAAAGTTGGAAAGCATTTCCTTCAGCTTGAAAAAATCAATCGTGCCGTCGATCAGTTCTTCTATCGTTTTTTTGTCATATTTGGCCATGATGCAACCTCCCTGCCTGTAATGTTTTATTGGATTTGATTGCGGGCCCCGAATACCGGGATTTCCAGTTCGTTTTCCTTGATGATCCAATCTTCGGGCAGGTTCCAGAATTGACGAAACTCGTTGGTAAACTTCTCGCTTAAGGCAAAACTGCTGGCGTACATGTGACGAACTTGAATCGCGGCCTGTTTGTTCAAAATCCGCTTCCTCTCTTGCTTCATCCATTCGCGTGTGGGTTTTCCACGCTTGATCCGCTCTTTCCGGATTTCGGCACGGCGCTGTTCGGTCTTCGCCGCGTCGACCACCCAGCGTCCTTTTTCGTCCCGGGAAATGACGGCGCCATACACTTTTTCCGCATACTTTGGCAACAGGTGCCCGTCGTTGAGATCTGTTTCCACCGCTTTCGGATTTCTCTCAAGCGGGTCGCCGAAACCGGGGCCTCCACGCAGGTAATTCAGATACAAGTCGTAATTTTCAAAAATCGTTTCCGTCGTGATCGCCTGTTTGTCCCGCTTGATTTCTTTCGCCTCGATCAGTTTTTCATATTTCGGATCGCCGGGATCCGGATCTCCCCCCAACGGCAGAGGGAGCCGCTTTTCGATCAATTCCTTGATGTTTGTCCCATGTGCTTCAAAACGGTATCCCGACGCTGCCGGATATCCTCCCATCAGACCGCAATCGCTGCTCATGTAGCCATTGCCCATGAAAAACATGGTCCAATCTTTGGCACCCCATACCATCCGCAAGGTTTCGTACCCGTTTCCGCCTCGGTACTTTCCGTACCCTCCCGTGTTCGGCTTGATCGTTCTCCCGAGATACAACAGCGGTTCGGCCAGCTCCCAGATTTCCATATCCCCCATGTCTCCTTCGGGATTCCACACGGCCGCCGCGTGATCGATCCCGTCCTTGACCGCACTCGCACCGACTCCTTCAGCTGCCGATTCAAAACTGTTGACCGCATGGTTTTCGTTAAACTGATTGTACCCGCCGCCCTGCAACCAGTTGCTGGTGTTCGCATTCCCCGCGTTCACTTCTTCCAGGTAACCGCGGGCAAAATAGGTTCGGCTAAGCGACCGCCACAACGGGCTCCACGCGGAAACAAGGAAATGCCAGGCATAGCTGTGGGCGGTGCGGATGTCGTCCGGATTCAGCCAGGAACCATAGGGAAGTCCAAATCTGCTAGCGTAATAGGCTCCGTCGTTGACCCGGTCGTTCGGGATCAAGGTTTGTGACAGCATCACCCAGATTCCGCTGGTGATCGAAACCGGTGTCGCGTTATAGCTGTGCCATCCCCAGCGGTTGACTCCTTCAAAGTCGATTTCCAATTTTCCGTCCTTGTGAATCGTCATTTCGGACGGGGCGTGCATGATGGTGTTGAGGCGGGCATACGGCGGCACATCGAGATGTTTGTAGGGAACATCGACAAACGAAACGCCGCGGTACTTGCCCGGAATGGTCATCGACTTCACCTGGTTGATAAACCCCCGGCGCCCGTCCTCGATCACTTCCCGGATGAATTGTTTATAGGCGTCAATACCCTCCTCCTCGATGATCTGCAGCACCAAATCGCGGATCATATGGCAGCCGGCGACGCGGGTCCGCTCATCCAGCAGCCAGTACTTGGTGGTGCGCACGGAACGCTGGCTTTCGATCAGCCAATCTCGCAACAAAATGTCGTTTTTGCCGATTTTCCGGCAGGCCACCTGATATCCGTCATCGTATCGAGTTACGGGACCGACCGTCATGCTGCCGGGAGCGGTGGCCCCGACGTCGATCACGTGGGTGACGCCGCCTACCCAGCCAACCAGTTCCTCTCCCCAGAAAATCGGCACGATCGTGTGCACGTCGCAAGGGTGGACGTTGCCGATCTGACAGTCGTTGTTGCAGAAGATATCGCCCGGTTCGATTCCCGGATTTTCTTCGTAATCGTTTTTGATCATGTACTTGATCGCGGCGCCCATCGTACCCACGTGGATGATGATGCCCGTGGAGGTCACGATCGAATCCGCTTCCGGCGTATACAGGGTGAAACACAATTCCCCTTCCTGCTCGACGATCGGGGAGGCGGCCACCCGCTTGGCCGTCTCGCGGGCGTGAACCACGCCGCCGCGCAGTTTCGCAAATATTTTTTCGTACCGAATCGGATTCGATTCTTTGAACGGCAATTCTTTCAATCCGGCGTAGCAGCCGGTTTCACGGCTGAGCCGGTCAACTTCTTCCCTCATTTGTTTGAGCGTTTTTCCATTCCAACCGATCGGACGGCGGGCGGTCAACCGAACTCCCAATTCATTCTCCAAAATCGCCACTTGCAACCCCTCCTCCAATTTTTCTCAGGCAAACCTGGAAAACGGTTTGCGGCTCACTTGGGTTCCTTCAGGTGGAAAATGCGGTGTTGATCCAGATACGTCTCATAACCCGGCGGAATGACAAACGTTGTGGCGGACGATTCCAGAATGGCAAACCCCTTGATCCGGTTCCCCGCTTTCAATTTTTCCATTTCCCAGATGTCGGCCTTCACCCACTCTCCTTTCCAATAGACATTGCGGGTTCCAAGGTACGCGTCCGCCGGAGGATTCTCGCCGCACAGCGGCTCTTCCGGAATTTTCGGCTTCGGCACTTCCACGATCCCGCGGACAATCGCCCCGGTGACCGAATATCCCAGTTCGGGGGAGCGGGCGGCTTTTGCGTACACGCGACTATACGTTTCTTCAAAAGCGCTGACCAACACCTCCCAGTCTTCGGTCGTTCGCAGCGCCTTGGTCGGCGATTCGATTTCCAGATCGTTCAGCTGCCCCTGATATTGCATCCGGAAATAAAAGCGGAATTCGACCTGGTCGCGGGAGAAACTGTTTTTCTCAAACTCGTCGGCCACTCTGTCCATCAGTTCCTGCCAAGCGTGTTGCAACTCTGTGAGCGCGTTCAATTTTTCCTGTTCGTCCGCGACAGCGCTTACATTAATATCAAGCGTTTTGTCATAACGGTATTCGAAATCGGCGGCACCGCACCCGAAAGCGGAAAATCCCGCGGCCCAGGCCGGAACCAGGATGTCCTCGAAGCCAAGCCCTTTCGTGTAGCCCGCCGTATGCAACGGTCCGCCCCCTCCGTACGAAAAACACACATATTGGGATGGAGAGTAGCCCTTGCCAAGAATCATCGATTCCAGGTAATTGCGGAGCTGCGACTCCAGCAGATCGATCACCCCGTAGGCGGCATCCTCCACGCTCAGGCCGAGCGGGTCGGCAATCTGTTCCTTGACCGCCTGATAGGCTCTTTCCGGAAACAGTTTCACCTCTCCTCCCAGAAAGTTGTCGGGATTGATCAATCCGAGCACGACGTGGCAGTCGGATACGGTAACGGTTTCAATACCGCCGGCCGGATTGCATACGCCGACCCGATATCCGGCGCTGTCAGGTCCCAGTGTAATCGACTTGAAGTTTGGGTCAATCCGGACGAAGCTGCCGGCGCCGGCCCCCACCGTATCCATCGCGACCAACGGCAGCGACAAAACCAGGCGCGCCATGTCCGGGCTGGTATTGATGCTCAAATCCCCTTGCGTGATCAGAGCCATGTCAAAACTGGTCCCGCCAATATCGGAACATGCGATATTGCGAATGCCCAAATGCTCGCCCAAATATTTCGCCCCCACAACACCGCCGATCGGTCCTGACACCAGCGTGCGGGCCAATTCATTCGCCTGAAAGCTGATCGTTCCGCCGTGGCTGGCCATGACCCGCAGATCGAATCTGGCCCCTTTTTCCTTGATGCGCGTATCGATCTTTGACAGCGTTTCGCGGGAAGGATCCGCCGCATAAGCCTCAATGATGGTGGTATTGGTGCGGTGCGACTCTTTCCGCAGCGGATAGTAATCGACCGAGGCGAAAATCGGCACCTCTTTCCCCCGTTTTTTCATGATTTCCTTCGCCATGTCCCGAACCTTGCGCTCATGCGCGGGGTACTTATAGGAGTGAAGGAAGCTGATGACGATCGCTTCCACATCCTGATCCAGCAAATCGACCACCGCTTGTTCCACCTCATGTTCATAGAGTGGAATCACGACGTTCCCGAACAGATCCACCCGTTCGGTAACCCCGCGCGTCAACTCCCTCGGCACCAGTGGGGGATCATAGCGGTGTGTGTTCAAATGCAGGCGGTCCGAATAAGAGTACCCGAGATAAGCTTGGATTGCTCTGCCCATGCGGTGAAAATCTTCCATTCCCTTGTTGACAATCAGTCCGACGCGCCGCCCCTTGCGGGATACCAAACGATTGAGCATCGCCGTCCCGGAATACACGCCTGCCACCAGCTGGGGGAAAGCTTCTTCCACGGTCGTGCCCCAATAGGAAAGGGCGTCGCGCGCCGAGTTCAGGAGGCCGATCGATTCATCATCGGGGGTGGACTGCGCTTTGCCGACCACAAATTCCCCCTTGTCGTCGATGATGAAGGTGTCCGTCATGGTGCCTCCGGCGTCGATCGCGAGAATTTGCGCATTCACGCTTGCCATGTGGTGACTCATCTCCCTTCAATACAATATTGGCTGACACAAGAGGACTACCCCTTGCTGCCATTAAATAACTAGCAAAAACAGTGCCAACCTCCGGACACGACCGATTTTCGCTGTTTCCATCCGGCTGCTACAGGCTTTCCCGTCACATTGGAAAACAGTCTCCCTTTCGTTCCCGGGGCAGTTGTATCGAACCGCTACAACTGTAGTGCTACACAGATGAACAACGCCCATTTGTATACATAAAAATGAAAGCAGTCATACTACACGCGAGAAAACGCGGTGTTGGGGATGAATTCAGAATGAAAAAAATCTGGCTGATCTATTTCCGCGATTTGAAAAATATTTCCGGAAACTGGGTGGCTTTTGTTTTGATTCTGGGACTGGTGATTTTACCTTCCCTTTATGCCTGGTTTAATATTAAAGCGTCCTGGGATCCCTATGGGCGGACCAGCGGTCTTCAGGTAGCTGTCGTGAATCGGGATGCAGGGGCCACCTTGCAGGGGAAACCGCTGAATATCGGAGATCAGATTATTTCTGCGTTAAAGGAAAACCGGAAAATCGGTTGGACGTTCGTCGATGAAAAGCAGGCGATGAAAGGTGTGGAGCATGGTGATTATTATGCGAGCATCCTGATTCCCGCGGATTTTTCGAAAAAGATCGCGACGGTTCTGACGGACAATCCGCAAAAAGCTGAGCTTGACTACTATGTGAACGAAAAAATCAATGCGATTGCCCCGAGAATCACCGCGAAGGGAGCAAGCGGCATTGTGGAAGAAATCAACCGTACCTTTATCAAGGTCGCAACCGAAACGCTGTTTCGGATTTTTAACGAGCTCGGAATCGAATTGGAAACCCAACGCCCTGCGATCGAAAAAGTGAGGGATTTGATATTCAAACTGGAGGCCCTGATACCCGAGATCAATTCGATCGTAAACGTTGCCTCCGATGATATTCGTACCCTGAACGAGCTCATCCGTAAGGCACAGGCCAATCTTCCGTTGTTGGCCCGACTGGCGCAGGACGGACAAGACCTGGCCAACCGGGTCGGCCAATTTCTTGACCGGATTTCGGAGGCGTTCGCCACAATTTCGCCCAATGTCAAACAGGATCTTGCGCTGTTACAGCAAACCGCCTTGGCCGCAGAGCAGGTGAGTGCCATTTTGCAAGATGTCGGAACCGACCCTGCCGCCCTGGAAGTGGAACTGGACAGATCCGCTGAGCGGCTGGCGATTGCAATGAAAAACACGGACAATCTGGTTGCCCTGTTTGATCGGCTGAACAGTCTCGCTGGCAACCACCGGCTCGCTTCCATGACAGGTCGGCTGCGGCAAGTCAGCCAGAATTTTCAACAGCAGTTGTCCCTGGTGAATAACGTGCACAATGTTCTCAAGCAAGGAGGAAGGCCAGCCGACGAACTGATCAACAATCTCCATCGTATTTCGGAAGACAGCAACCGGTCCATCGGAGATATTTTACAGCGATATGACAGCGAGATCGCGCCTCAGATCCAACAAGGGGTGGATCAGGCGAAAGCATCTGTCCAGAATGTGGATGAAGTGTTGGCTGAAGCAAGCAAAAGGATCCCCGATGTGCAGCGTATTCTAAACGATGCGTCGCAAGGGCTGGCAGTAGGTATGCAAGAACTGCAAGCCATCCAAAGCAATCTGCCTGCCGTAGAGGCGGGAATCAAACGCCTGGCCAACCTGATTCGAACCTTGGAAAAGGAAGGAACCCTTGACCAACTGATTGACCTGTTAAAAAAAGATGCGAAAAAAGAAAGTGAATTTTTCACCCAACCTGTCGTATTGAAGGAAAATAAACTGTTTCCCATTCCGAATTACGGATCTGCCATGTCGCCATTTTTTACTACCCTTTCGCTTTGGGTGGGAGCGTTGCTCTTGGTTTCCTTATTGACTGTTGAAGTGCATGATCCAAACGTCGAGTATAAAAGCTACGAGATCTACTTTGGACGTTATCTTACGTTTCTGACCCTGGCGGATCTGCAATCGCTCGTGGTCACAACCGGGGACATTCTGATTGTACAGGCCTATGTGGCAGATAAAATGTGGTTCATCTTATTCGGCATGCTGCTCAGCTCCGTGTTCATGTTTATCGTATATACCCTGGTTTCCGTGTTCGGCAACGTCGGCAAAGCGATGGCGATTCTTTTGCTGGTGCTGCAGATTGCCGGTTCTGGCGGTACGTTTCCGATTCAGGTGACGCCGCAGTTTTTTCAGGTCTTATACCCTTTCCTGCCGTTTACGTATGCCATCAGTATGCTCCGGGAAGCCGTCGGAGGGATCCTTTGGGATATTGTCGGCAAGGATCTTTTCATGCTGGGTGTCTATGTCGTGATTACACTCATGATGGGCCTGGCATTAAAGAAATTTATTAACCAGGCAACTGAAGGACTGGTCAAGAAAGCGAAAAAAAGCCAACTGATCCACTAGGAATCCGACTGCAAAGCCGGCTTCAACAATTCACGCCGGCGACCCTTCTTTTTTCATCGAAATGGCGAGCCCGTCGCCGATCGGTACAAACGCCGTTTCGAGAGCGGAATGGTCCGCGAGCGTCCGATTGTACTCCCGCAGCCGCATGACGATCGTCCGCAGTTTGTGCTTCACATGTTCCGGTCCGGCGACCAATCCCTGAAAAAACACATTGTCGCTGAACAGGATGCCGCCCGGCCGCAACAACGGCAGCACCAATTCGAGAAAATGGGGATACTGCCCTTTGGCTGCATCCAAAAACACGATGTCAAACGATTCCGGTGAATCGCGAAGCAAGCCGGGCAGAATGTCGAACGCATCCCCTTGCAACAGCCGGACCCGATCCCGCAATCCCGCCTGTTCGATATTCTGAAGCGCCTCCGCCGCCCTCACCGGGTCACGCTCAATCGTCACGATCGAGGCGGAACAAGCCTTTGCCATCACAATCGCCGAATAACCGATTGCCGTTCCGACTTCCAAAATCCGACGCGGCTGGTGGGTGCGTAAAAATACGCGCAAAAACTGGGCGGTCTCCAGATCGAGGATCGGGATAAACAGTTCCTCCGCCCGCCGTTCGATGCTCGTCAAAAGCGGATCGCGGGCCGGAATCAGCCCGCGAATGTAAGAAAGCAAACGATCATCCATTCTCCTGACATCCTTTTCCGGTTCGAACCGGGAATCGCCGAAACACGACTCTCCCTTGATAACGGGAGACTGCAACCAATCGGTCACCATCTGCTCCGCCGCCTCCCGCTCGTTCCGGTTTTCATTCGTTTCCATCTGGCACCACCTCGCCACTAGTTTGCACGTTGGCGGAATGGCGAATACGACGGCCGCCCTGAACAGAACGCCGGCTGCTAGTTTCCCTTTTTCAGATTCTGTTCGCTTAACGCGATGTTGCGGTTGTGCTCTTCCAGCGTTTTTCCAAAATAGTGCTCGCCGGTACCGTCCTTTTTCGTTACATAATAAAGATATTCGTGCTTCTCCGGCGAGGCGACCGCTTGCAGGCTGTCCAGTCCGGGAGCGGCAATCGGACCGGGCGGCAGTCCTGCCCGCTTGTACGTGTTGTAGGGACTGTCCACTTCCAGATCTTTCAAGAGAAGATCCGTTTTTTGCCCGACTGCATATTGCACGGTTGCATCGATTTGCAGAAGCATAGGCGGTTTTTGGTGCAACCGGTTAAACATGACGCCTGCGATCACCGGCCGCTCTTTCGCCACGCGTGCTTCCCGCTCGACCAGCGAAGCCATCGTCACCGCTTGGTGCAGCGACAGCCCGTTTGCCTGGAAACGTTGTCGCAGTTCGGGCGTGACCACTTGTCCAAACCGCTTCAGCATCATGTCGAGTATCTCATGTTCACTCATTCCCGGCTTGATTTCGTATGTGTCGGGAAACAGATATCCTTCCAGGCGATGCCGTATGTCCGGCTGCCTGGGAATCTCCTTGACAAAATCATAGTCAAACGTCCCGTTGTCCGCTTCTTGCAGAAAACGTTGCCGGTCAACCAATCCTTTTTTTGCAAGCGTGTCCGCGATCTGTTCGATCGTAAATCCCTCCGGAATGGTGACCCGCACAGTGTTCACAGTCACTTTTCCCTGCCGGATCCGATCGAGAATTTCCGGAATCGTCGCCCCCTGCTGAATCGCATACGTGCCCGCCTGCAGGGAACCGGCTTGTCCGCCCCATAAAGCGGCGGCCCGGAAGATGAACGAATTCCGGATCAATCCCTTGTTCGCCAAAATCTCGGCAATTTGTTGCGTCGTCGCGCCTTGCGGAATTTCGAACGACACGACCTGGCCGGTCCCGGCAGGCGGAGTCCATTGCCACCAAGTATAGAAAGCTCCAGCGGCCAACACGGTTCCGAGCAGGATGGTCAGCCGAAAACGTCGCAGACCATCGCGGGCCGGAGCCAATATCCGATTGGCCCATTGCCACATAGCCGCCCAGTCCATTTTGACCCCTCCCTTCTCTGAGCCCCATTAGCGCTCTTTTCGTAAACTTTGTTGGTTTACGAAAAGCCCATGAGTTGCATGACGAGTCTTCGCCATGCGTGGCGCGCATTCACAGCATCCACTGCTCCCCTTTAAAGAGCAGCTTCCAGACAACAATGTTTCTTAACCTGTATTTGCCATAGTCTTAGGTTGTATGTCAATAGCAACAGTCTTTATTATAACAAAAAACCGGACGGTGTTGACGTCCGGTATCGCCATTGCAATCCACGCTAGTCTTCCAGTTCCTCAAAGAGCAAGGTGTCGTACGCTTCCGCCACCTTGTCCCATTCGTCGTCATCATCGATGCTGACCAGAATTTCGTTGCCATCCGCGTCCTGTTCGATCCGCAAGATGATCGCTTCGTCCTCTTTCGCATCGGTCGGCTGCAGAATCGCGTACGTTTTTTCGTCCACTTCCAGCACTTCCAACACTTCAAATTCGTGCTCCGCGCCCTCTTCATCCGTCAAGACAATAATGTTTTCGCTTTGTACGTCGCTCATTTTGTCACTCCTCGATCCAGATTCAAAAGCCGCAGCAGCTCAGTCACGACAGGTTGACAACGAATCCAGATAGCTTTGCAGAATGATCGCCGCCGCCATTTTGTCAACGACTTGCCTCCGCTTGTTGCGGCGAACGTCCGCTTCGATCAGCATGCGTTCCGCCGCCATCGTCGACAGCCGCTCATCCCACAGGACGACCGGGATCTGAAACGTTTCTTCCAAACGTTCGGCAAACTCGCGGGTGGCTTCTCCCCGCGGGCCGATCGTGCCATTCATATTTTTCGGGAATCCGAGGACGATCGTTTCCACTTCATACTGCCGGATCAGTTCACCCAGTCGCTGCAAAGCTTCCGCGTCCGATGTGCGCCGGATCACTTCGATGCCTTGCGCCGTCATTCCCAAGGGGTCGCTGACCGCAACGCCGATCCGGACGTCGCCGAGATCGACTCCCAGCAGACGTCCCTTCATGTCCGATCGGCCAGATAAGCGCGCACCAGTTCTTCAATCAGGTCGTCCCGCTCTACTTTGCGGATCGTGTTGCGCGCGTCGTTGTGGCTGGTAATGTAGGCCGGGTCGCCCGAAATCAGGTAGCCGACAATCTGATGAATCGGATTGTATCCCTTCACCTTCAGCGCCTCGTACGCAACCAGCAGCGCCCGCTGCGCCTCATTCACCTCTTCCTCTTTATTCCCGGAGAACATCATCGTCTTGTCGAGATGTGAAGTCATGAGTGACACCTCTTTTTGGTAGTCTGACAGATCCCATGGAAACTTATTCGCTCTCTTGTCGGCAATTTCCTCTTTTTAAAACACGGAAGTTTTATCCCACGTTGACTATCTTCTGACATAATGCATCACTACGTGCTCCAGGATCACCTTTAGGATGGCGACTACCGGTACGGCAAGAATCAGGCCGAGAATGCCGCCGATCTCGCCGCCCAAGAGCAATGCAAAAATAATCAACAGCGGATGCAGATTCAAGCTTTTGCTGACGATTTGCGGCGAGATGAAATTCCCCTCCAGTTGCTGCACGACCAGATTGACGATCGTCACTTTCAGCGCCATTACCGGCGAAATCGTGAAGGCGAGGATGATTGCCGGCGCGGCTCCGATGAACGGCCCGACGTAGGGAATGATGTTGGTGATCGCCACCAGCAGAGCGAGCATCAGGCCGTACGGCATGCCGACGATTCGATACCCGATGTACACCAGCGTTCCGACAACCAGCATGACGATCAACTGGCCGCGAATGTAGTTGCCAAGCGCCTCGTCGATCGATTTGGTCAGCTCAATCAATTCCTTGCGGTGGCGTGTCGGGAACAGTGCAACCACCGTTCGTTCCATCACTTTCAAATCTTTCAGCATATAAAACACGAGAAACGGAATCACCAGCGCCGTTAAAAGTTGTTCCAGCGTGTCGCCCAAAGAGCCGAGAAAATTGGTGATATAGCGGGTAACCGCTTCCTCAAAGCGGATCAGATTCGTGTCGATCGCCTTGTGCACCGCATCCGGCATCCGTCTGGCGCCATCGTCCAGATGTTTGCTCCATTTCTCCACCTGTTCGACGATCGACGGCAACGTTTCCACAAATTCTTTCAGCTGCTCGATAAAAATCGGGATCGTGTTGACCAGCACCACAGCCAGCAACGTAAAGAACACAAAGTAAATCATGATCACACTGACGCCGCGCGGCACGCCCCGGTCGACCAGCCGGCAAACGATCGGATTGAGCATATAAGAGATGATCATGGCGATTAAAAAAGGCGCCAGCACTGTCCGCAGGACAAGCCAGATCCCAAGCAGCAATCCGCTCAGCTGGTTCAACAAAAAAACGCAGCCCAGGATGATCAAAATCAGCAGCGCGATGTCGAGCGAGCGGTTTCGCGGGGCCCTTTCCATGCAAGTGTCCCTCCTTGCAAAAAGAGCCGGAATTTGGACGGCAGACCGCCCATTGTTAGAAATATGCCAGCGGTACAAGTTCTATGCGCTCTTTCACGCTATTTCCTCTTTCTATCCCGAAAATATTAGCTCTTGAAAAGACAAAAAAAGGCCACAACTCATCTATCGTCCACATGGTAATTTCTGGACGACCTGTTTCTTACGCAATCGCTTCCTCCACCGTGACCTTCAATCCTAACGCTTCCAGCTTTCGAACGGCTTGTTTGACCACTCGGTCGCGCTGCCGTTCTTCATAATAGTTAGCACCTAGTTCCACATACGTTTGCTTGCGCTTCAGGAGATGGTAAACGATCGTCAAGATGCTGTGGGCAACTGCAACCGCAGCTCGATTGGCTCCCCGACGGGCGGCGATTCGACGGTATTGACTCGACAAGTACGTGTTCTTCGTTCGGGCTGCAGCTTGGGCGGCCTCTACCAAGGCGCTTCGCAGCTTTTGATTCCCTTTTGTCGTTCGACCGGATTTACGTTTACCGGCACTTTCATGGTTACCTGGAGCCAGCCCCGCCCACGAACACAGATGGGCGGCGGAGGGAAACCGGTTCATGTCGGTGCCGATTTCCGCCAAAATCTGTTCTGCGGTGCGCCTTGCCACTCCGGGAATCGTATCCAACCGTTCCAGGTCTTCCTCAAAAGGGAGCATCCGCCTCTTGATCTCTTCGTCCAGTTGTTTGATCAGCGCGTCCAAATCGTCGATATGCCGTAATTGCGCTGCCAGCATCAGCCGCTGATGCGGACCCATCAGTCCGTTCAATGCCTTGATCAATTCCGGCTTTTTGCTTTTCAGCCGCCGTTGTGCCAATTCGGACAGCATCACGGCATCCGTTTCTCCCGCGACCATTGCTTCGATCATCGCCCGTCCGGATTTGCCCAGCACATCGCTTGCCACCGATGACAGTTTAATGTTGGCCCCTTCAAGAACCTTGTGAATCCGGTTGACTTCCCGGGCCCGTTCTTCGATCAGGCTGCGGCGATACCGGACCAGTTCCCGCAGTTCCCGCTGATCACGACTTGGAATGTAACTGCCTTGCAGCAGGCCGTGCCGCAGCAAACCGGCAATCCATTCCGCATCTTTGACGTCCGTTTTACGCCCCGGCACATGCTTGATGTGGCGGGCATTGACCACCAACGTTTTGATGTCTTCCATCTCCAGCAGGTTGTAAACAGGTTTCCAGTACGAACCGGTGCTTTCCATCGCAACGTGCGTACATCCGTGTTGCTTAATCCAATCGACCAGCGCCAGAAGATCTTCAGTCATGGTGGAGAAAGTACGGATTTCTTTTGTTTCCGGTGTGAGCACACAAGCCACGACGTTCTTTTTGTGTACATCCAGACCGCAAACGCGACTGTATACCACGTCCATATCCGTCAAACTCCTTGCGGCTTTCAAATGGAAGGACTGGTGCAACGACCATTCTCGATCATTCTATCCCGCGTGCTTCCGAATCGGAGCAACAGTCTGTGGTGCACCTGGTCGTTGGGGTTCAGTCTACCTATCGGGCTCGCAAGCACCATGAAGTCACGACCTGCCTTCACCAGCCGCAAGTTGATTATACCTCAACTGCCCGATTTTCATCATCTGATGGTGCCGCCGTAGCGGCATGGAGGTCTATAAAAAACTTTATGAAAATACGACCTCCATCTTTCATTTCAACGTCAACAGCCATTTTCCCCGGAAATGGCCCAACCGGAGCTAGCTACTCCAACAGTTGGGCCACCTGTTTCAGCTTGCGTTCCGCCGCCCGTTCCCCCGCCTCGATGCTCTCTCTCACCTTGCTGAAATCAAACGCCAGGATATGCCCGACCCGCGGTCGCAGCACGACGTCCGCATAGCGCAGATTGGCTCGGCGAATCGTCGTTGTCATGATCGAATACGAGCGGTACAAAACCTCAAAAATGTTGCGCGGCTCCTGCTCCTCATGTTCCCGTTCCACATCGACGGCGACCACCGCATCCACCCCTTCACGGCGTGCCAGATCGGCCGGCAGGTTGTTGAGAATGCCGCCGTCCACCAACACTTTGTCCTGATACGCCACCGGCGCGAACAGGCCGGGGATCGAAGTGGTTGCCCGAATCGCCAGCAGCAGGCTGCCCCGTTCAAACAGAAAAATCTGGCCACGCTTCAGATCGACCGAAACCGCCCGGAAGGTGATCGGCAGATCCTCGATTTGCACATCGCCCAACCCTTTCTGTTCCAACATTTGGATCAGCAGGGTGTAAATCTTGTCGCCCGCCAGGATTCCCCGTTTGAGAATCGCAAAGTCGACCAACCGATAGGTGGGCGTCGCATAAATAAACTCCTCGATTTCTTCCGGCGCGATGCCGGCCGCCACCAGGCCCCCGATCAGGCCCCCCATGCTGGTGCCGGCAATGTAGTGGATCGGGATTTGATGCCGCTGCAGTACTTTCAGCACGCCGATATGCGCCAGACCGCGCACAGCGCCGCCCCCCAAAGCCAAACCTACCCGTTTCATACCGATTGGTCCTTCCCGCTCGGGTGGTCCCTGTCCGTTTTCTGACCGGCTACCGCCACAATCGCAACCCGATGTCGGTAAACGTAAACAGGAATGCCACCGTCGCAATGATACTGTTTACCTTGAAAAAGGCAATGTCGATCCGTGACATATCGTTTGGCGAGATAATCAGATGTTCATAGACCAGCAGTGCGGCCACCACCACCACACCCACATAATAAATCGGGCCGAGCGACACGTACAGAGGAATCAGCAAAAACAGGACGATCGTCAACACATCCAGCGCCCGGGAAATCCACAATCCCTCGGCGATGCCAAAGCGCGCCGGGATCGAGTACAGACCTTCGCGCCGGTCAAACTCCACGTCCTGGCAGGCGTAAATGATGTCAAACGCTGCGATCCACGCAGCTACTGCACCTGCCAACAGCAGGCCCGGCAGATCGAATTTGCCGGTGACAGCGATCCAGGCACCAAGCGGCGCCAGTCCGTCCGTGATGCCAAGCACGAGATGGCACGCCCAAGTGAACCGCTTGGTATAGGAATAGACTACGAGGAAAAATACCGCCAGCGGCATCAGGTAGAAGCACAGCGGGTTCAGCATCCATGCCGATATGCCGAGCAGCACGAGGGAGGCAATGATAAACAGCAACGTCTCAAAACTCGTGATCGCGCCTTTTGGCAGTTCGCGGTCAGCGGTTCGCGGATTTTTCGCGTCGATTTGTCGATCGATCAACCGGTTCAGCGCCATCGCCGCGCTTCTCGCCCCGACCATCGCCAACGTCACCCAAAAAAACGTTCGCCAGCCAGGCCAGGTCCCGTCCTTGTAAAAGCTGGCCATGATCATGCCGATATAAGCGTACGGCAGAGCGAAGATCGTATGTTCAAACTTGATCATTGCAAGAAAAAGACGGATTTTCGACAAAGCGATAACCTCCCGCTGCAGCCTGAACTCACATTACCATTAAGCGACAGGGGAGGAGGCTTGTCAAGCATCAACTGCGCATATTACCTCATTTTACCAGTTCCAGTTGTTCACCCGTCCGGTCGATTGGCCGTTCGCCGAGAAACGTGCGGAACGCGTTTTCCATTTCCAACATATCAATATGCGTATTGCGGCAGGGGCCTTCCGGGCGCTTGTTGGCGATCGCGATCACCGGTATCGCCGCTCCCACATCCTGCACGCCGGCCATCAGGTCGCGTTCACAGGCGACCGCGATCACACCTTTCGGTTTTTTCTCGGCGAGCAGTTGGCGGGCTTGCTGGCCGCCGCTGCACACATACGCAACCACCCCATAACGGCCGGCCAGTTCATTGACTGCATCCCGCATCACTTTGGTCAGGCAGCGGGGCAGCAGAATCAACAGTTCGTTCGATTGAACCCGCCCGATATTGGCCGCTGTGATCCGATTCCCGACCTGCAGCAAAGAGTTGGAGATGCGATCCTTGGACAGCCCCACTGCCGTGCCGATCTTGACAATCGCCGGCAGCAGCGGGGACAAAGCGATATGTTTTCCTTTGTAGTAGGGGACAAAATTTTGGCCGGTGATCACAGTGGCAACGATCAGCAACAGCCCAAGATCCATCGTTCCGAGCACAGCTATGCCGCCGGCGAAAACCGTCTTTTTCAGCCACACGCCGATTTCCGCCAGCCGCGGTTCCGCCAGGAACCAAAGCAGCCAGGCGACCCCGTGCAGGATCAGCACAGCGAGTCCGTAAAAAGAGAGGAAGTACCAAGGAGATGTGGCGAGATCCCCATTGTTTTCTTCAATTTCGCCCGACCAGCCTTCCCACGTGTCGCCCAGTTTGCGCGGAGGGATCTGCTCCATCCTGTTGGCCGAATCGATCTTGGACATTTTCGTTCCTCCTTCACCGAATGGGTCAAATCTGCTGCACTCGTGTCCCGCTTCCGGAAAGATCGTTGAACAGACTGAGAGATCCGTCCTCTTCCACCTGGTACAGTTTGACTTGTTCGCCGATCATGCTGAACTCGACGAAACACTCCCAGCAATAGTACTGGTTGGTGCCGATTTTTCCGATGTCGCGGCAATTGCAATTGGGACAGCGCATCAAGCTGCATCCACTCCTACGTATCGGATTGCAGGTCGGAAAGTCTGGCGTTTGCCTTGACGATGATCTGATCCCCGATCTGCAGCGTGTCCGAAAAGGGCATCCACTTGCGCCCGGCCGTCAGATCCGCCAGCAAGCCGTCCGACACTTCGTACCCTACTATGTTGTCCGTTTGCGAAGCGATGTAAACATCTGCCACCGTTCCCAGCACCGTTCCATTTTCCGTATACAGTTCTTTGCCGACCAGCGCCTGCTTGCCGCAAAGCAAACGCCGCTGTCCCTCTTGTGGAGCGAGTTCCCGGATGCACTCCGGAGATTCGACCGTCACCGCATCCTCGCCGATCGATTTGACATCCGAGATCGGTACAACCCCCTGCCCCGCAAACAACCCATCCCGCTCAACCAGCAAAGCATCCAGCCGGTTGTCCTGCTGAAACAGCAAATCGACCACCTGTCCTAGGCGGCTCCCGTTCCGCAGTTCGATCACAGGCAATCCGATCCAAGGCCGCGCTCGCCTCATGCCGCCACCTCCTTGCTGCCGGATGATCTGATCTGTTCAGCCCGCGCAGACACGCACTTCGGGCAGAGTTTCCCCGTATTCAGCCGTTACAATGAAAAAATGCCCTTCATCGGGCTTCTTCATGCAAGGTTTCGCTTCAGGCGACGGGCGATCGCGGCCGTTTTGCGGGCGGCCGTTTCCACCTCCGCGATTGTGTTTTGCTCTGAAAAACTGAAGCGGATCGCCGATTTCACGCAGTGGGGTCCCAACTCCATCGCCGTCAACACATGGGACGGCTGCAGCGATCCGGAGGTGCAGGCCGAGCCGCTGGCAGCCGCGATTCCTTCCAGATCGAGATTCATCAGCATCGTGTCGGCGGCGACTCCCGGAAACGACACCGAGAGAATCGACGGAACCGACCGGGCGGGACTGTTCACACGCAAAAAATCGACCTCTTCCTGCAGGATGGCCAGCATCCGATTGCGCAGTTGTTCGATGTGCTGGTAATTTTCTTGCCGATGCTCAAGCACCCGTTGGATCGCAGCCCCAAGTCCGACGATCCCCGGAACGTTCTCGGTGCCGGCCCGCTTTTTTCGTTCCTGCGATCCACCATGCAGAACCGGCTGCCATGCCGCCGTCCGCCTTACATACAGGGCGCCGACCCCTTTTGGTCCGTGCAATTTGTGTGCGGACAGCGACAGCATGTCGATGCCCGTTTCTTTTACGTTGACCGGCAGCAGCCCGATCGCCTGCACCGCGTCGGTATGAAACAGAACCCCGCGCTCGGCACATGCTTGCGCGATCTCGCCAACCGGCTGGATCGCTCCCGTTTCATTGTTCACATACATTACAGAAACGAGTGTGGTATCGGGCCTGATCGCGGCAACGACCGCTTCCGCCGGAACGATCCCATCCGGGTCCGGGGGGACATACGTTACGGTAAAGCCCATTTTTTCAAGGAATTCGCAGGTATGCAACACAGCATGGTGCTCAATCGCGGTGGTCACGAGATGCCGTCCTTTGTCCCGATTCGCCAGCGCCGCGCCCACAATCGCCGCGTTGTCCGATTCGGTGCCGCCGCTCGTAAACACAATATCCGCAGGATCGGCGCCAATCGCTTTCGCCACCTGCTCGCGCGCGCGCTCCACCGCCCTTCTGGCAGCCCGCCCCGGTTGATGCGTGCTCGACGGGTTTCCGTATTCCGCTTCCAGATACGGGGTCATCGCTTCCCGCACCGACGGGTGCAGCGGTGTCGTCGCCGCGTTGTCCAGATAGATCACCGAACGAACCTCCTGTCACAAACCGGAGAAACCCCTTTTGGCAGCAAAAAGGTTTCGCCTGGCCAATCAAGATCCCGTACGATTCCGACTGCTTGCACGGTCACTCGCTACCCGTGCCCCTGCAAGCAGCCTAAATGTAATACATAAAATTGTCGCCGCCCGTCTTTTTCCGCTCGGCAACATCCGCCAAAGTCACCGAGTCCAACACCTGATTGATCGCGTTCCGCACCTCTTCCCACAAGTAATTGAGCTCATCGTCCGGATTGTCAACGATCGTAATCGGTCCTTCCAGGACGCGAATGACGTCCCCGACCGTGATTTCATTCGGCGACTTGGCCAGCACATAGCCGCCATACGCGCCGCGGATCGAACGGACCAGACCGGCATTGCGCAAAGGCGCGATCAGTTGTTCCAGATAATGCTCCGACAGATCTTCCCGTTCAGCGATCGTCTTCAGGGAAATCGGTCCTTCCCCCTGATACAGGGCGAGGTCGACCATCAAAGTCACGCCATACCGTCCTTTCGTGGACAGCTTCATGCAACATCTCCCCTCTCCGTATACCGTCCCAGCCATTTTTTCGCCAGCCGCAACCCGTATTCGGTCGCATGGCCGATCGTCAGCGAAAAAGCAACCGTCCCCCAGGCAAACGGACCGCCCAGCCAGATACCGAGTCCTACAGCAGACACTTCCAAAAAAGTGCGGACCCAACGGATCGCCCAGCCGGTTTTCTGATGCAGCGCCAGCATCAGCCAATCGCGCGGCCCGGCCCCCAGGTTGGATTGGATGTAGACGCCGGTGCCAAAGCCCCAAATCAGGATGCCAGCGGTGAACAAGCCGATCCGGGCGTAAACCGATTCGTACTCCGGCACAAGGTGAAAGCGCAGAATCAGATCGCAAAACTCCCCCACCAACAGCATGTTGGCGACCGCACCCAGGGAGGGCCATTTTTTCAGCAGCAGACCAGCACTTGCCAAAATCGCGACACCGACCAGCTGCTGCACCCTGCCGAACGACAGCCCCGTGTTCCAACTGATCCCCAAATGCAGCACATCCCACGGTGAGGCGCCCAAATTCGCTTTCACCACGGCGACGATACCGTAGCTCATGATCATCAGTCCGAACACAAACACCAGCCAACGAACCGCCAACAGCGAAAAAAATTGTTTTGGCGCCGTCCGATGCGCCTGAAGATACGCAGTCTGCACAGGAGTAGTATGCGACTCAGTTTCCATCCGTATCCTCCCGTCTCAGCTTGCCAATCGACAGCAAGTATTCGCGAATCTTTTTCTCATAGCCGTTTGCGGTCGGCCGGTAAAATGTCGCATCCCGCAACGCATCCGGCAGGTACTGCTGTTTCACGTAATTGCCCGGGTAATCGTGCGGGTACAAGTATCCCTGGCCGTGGCCCAGTTGTACCGCGCCTTTGTAATGCTTATCCCGCAAATGCAAGGGAACTTCCACCGACGCACCTTGCCGGATTGTCTCCAGTGCCTCGCCGATCCCCACATACGCCGCGTTGCTTTTCGGAGCGGACGCCAAATAGGCAGCTGCCTGAGCCAACACGATCCGCCCCTCCGGCATGCCGATCAGCTCGACCGCCTGGAACGCGGCCACCGCCACCTGCAACGCCTGCGGATCGGCGTTTCCGATGTCCTCCGACGCCGAAATCACCAGGCGTCGTGCGATAAAGCGGGGATCTTCCCCCGCGTCGATCATCCGTGCCAGCCAAAACAGCGCCGCGTCCGGGTCAGAGCCGCGAATCGACTTGATAAACGCGGAAATCGTATCGTAATGCTGGTCGCCCGATTTGTCATAGCGTACCGCCCGCCGCTGAATCGATTCGGCCGCCACGTCCAGCGTTACGTGAATCGTACCGTCGTCGCCCGGAGGGGTCGACAGCACCGCCAGTTCCAGCGCGTTCAACAACCGTCTGGCATCCCCGTCCGCACAGCGCACCAGATGATCGAGCGCTTCTTCATCCATTTTGACCGAAAAATGACCCAATCCCCGCTCCGGGTCCTGCAGCGCCTGGCGGGCAACCTGGCGCAAATCGTCCTCCGCCAGCAAAGACAGCGGGAACACTTGCGATCGGGACAACAGCGCCGCGTTCACTTCAAAAAACGGGTTCTCCGTCGTCGCTCCGATCAGAATGATCAAGCCGTCTTCCACATTCGGCAGCAGCGCGTCCTGCTGGGCTTTGTTGAAGCGGTGGATCTCATCGACGAACAGCACCGTGCGTTGGTTGTACATCGCCAGCCGGTTTTTCGCCTCTTCCACCACTTGCCGGATGTCGGACACACCTGCCGTCACCGCGTTCAACGTGTGAAAATAGGATTTCGTATGGCCGGCAATGATTTTGGCAATCGTCGTTTTCCCCGTCCCCGGCGGACCGTACAAAATGATCGACGACAGCTGATCCGCCTCGATCGCCCGCCTGAGCAGCTTGCCCGGCCCGACAATCGCATCCTGTCCGACCAGTTCGTCCAATGTCCGCGGACGCATGCGGGCGGCGAGCGGAGCCAATTTTTGCTGCGATTCTTCCGCCTGGAAAGAGAACAGATCCATTTTCTCCACCCCTCAAATATTCCCATCAAAGTGACGCAAAGCTTGGCAGCGGATTCCGAGTACTTCGCGCCACTTGCTGCACCTTTTGGGCAGCGGGCCGCCGCCCTACAGACGCTTCACGACCCGGTGAATCCGCCGGATCGCCTCTTCAAGATCGGATGAACTGACATCCTTATGGGTGACAAAGCGGATCAGCGTATCGCCGAAGTCAACCGCCAGCACGCCTTCTTTAGCCAGCCAATCCAGCCATTCAGTCGCAGACCGGCCGGTGCCTGCCACATCTGCAATCACGATATTCGTCTCGACCAGACCGGGGTCGACTTGCCATCCCTTCATTTCGGCGAGCGCCAGGGCCAGCCGCCTGGCGTTCTCGTGATCTTCCGCCAATCGGTCCACCATCTCGGTCAGCGCCACGATCGCCGGCGCCGCAATCACCCCCGCTTGCCGCATGCCGCCGCCCAAACGTTTCCGCCATTGCCTTGCCGCTTCAATGAAATCGCGCGGACCGGCCAGGACGGAGCCGACCGGCGCCCCTAACCCCTTGGAAAAACAGACTTGCACCGTATCGACAAACCGGGTGATCTCCCGGACATCCACCGCAAGCGCGACCGCCGCGTTAAACACCCGTGCTCCATCCAGATGTACCGGGACCTGTTTGCGTTGTGCCAGTTCGTAGATCGCCTGCAGATTTTCGAGCGGCAGGATGGCTCCACCCGCCCGGTTGTGCGTATTTTCCAGGCAGATCAAGGCGGTGCGGGGAAAATGGATGTTCACCCCGCGGATCGCCCGCTCCACCTCCCGCGGATCCATCACCCCGCGCACGCCCGCGATCGTTCGCGTTTGCACGCCGGCCAGCGCAGACGCGGCAGCCGCTTCATAGAAAAAGATGTGGGAATCGGCCTCGAGAATGATTTCCTCGCCCGCCCGCGCGTGCGACAAAATCGCCACCTGGTTGCCCTGCGTGCCGCTCGTCACAAACAGGGCCGCTTCCTTCCCCAGTTTCTCCGCCGCCAGTTCCTCCAATCGGTTGACGGTCGGATCTTCCCCATATACATCATCACCCAGTTCCGCCTCAGCCATCGCTTTCCGCATCGCCTCCGTCGGCAGGGTGACCGTATCGCTCCGCAAATCGATCCGCTGCATCGTTCTCTCTCCCGTTTGTCTCGATGTAATTTCCGACTGTTTCACTCTGATTTTACTATTGTAATCCAGTGCGCCGCATATCACAAGATCGCCAAAAGGGGATTTACAATAAATGTAAATCAAACAAAAAATCCACCCTGTGCCATTCAGGAGACCCAATGCAAAAAAAACCGAATTCTTTCGTCCGGGTTTCTTTGTTCAAGTTTGATTGAGTTCTTTTCCGACAATCCAAACCTGGATCACCCCGTCATCCGCGCAAATCGTTTTGCCTTTTCAATTCCTGGTGAATCTGCCGCAGCGTGTTTCCGATGTTGCCCAATGCGAGCAAAATAAACCCAAGCATCACAAACGTGACGATTTCTCTCGTAAAACAGGCGACAATCGCCAGCACGATCGCATACAAAACGTAACGCCAGTCATTCATCGAATCCCCTCCCGTATCCTAGAAAATTATTCCATACCGATCGGCAAAACTCCTGCATCTGACCAAAAAAATCGCCGTTCTTCCAAGAGAACGGCGTCAGGGAGGCGAAATATCCGCTTTTTTCTACTTCAATATATAAATCTTTACATTTTGCATGCCAAACTGGCTGGCTTCCTCATCCGATGTCGGCACGAAAATATCGATGTGGTTCCCTTTGATCGCGCCCCCCACATCTCTTGCGTAGGCGATCATGCCGCCGAACGGCAGACCGGAAAACGAGTAACCGGTGATGTACAGCTTGGAACCGAGCGGAATCACCGACGGGTCGACCGCCACGGTACCCACCTGCAGCGGATTGCCGAAGTAGTCGACCGCTCCCCATGATCCATTGCACTGCGCAGATGCGGTATAAGCGGTTGCCACGCCGGAAATCACCCGGCTGTAGGCCAACGTTTGTCCCAAGGCTGTTTTCACTTGCGGCTGTTGCCCCGCAGTCGCGGCTGCAGTCGCTGTTGCATGCTTGGTGGCAGCCGGGGACACAACCGGTTTGCTGGCTACACCCGTTTTTGGCAGGCGCAGCACAACACCGGGGTACAGATTCAACGGATCGACGCCCGGATTCGCCGCCAGCAGATCCTTCAGGGGAAGATGCAGCTTGCGGGAGATTTTCCAGAACGTGTCATCGCCGGTCACTACGTATGTGCCATCGGCGTCCGCCTTTCCATCCGGCACCCGAATGGCTTGTCCGATCTGCAGATTCCGCGGATGCACGCTTGGATTGGCTGCGGTTAGCTCTGCGAGCGACACATGATGCGTTCGGGAGATTTTCCACAGCGTGTCACCCGGCTTCACCTCGTATGTACTCGCCAACGCCGGCGTCGCCAGACTGGCGATGGACAGGCCTGCGGCCATTGCGGCCAGTTTCTTTTTTGCACTCATGTTATCCTCTCCTTTTGTTCGCCTGCGGAGTTAGTTGTCGGGTTCGGATTGAGGATACAACCCTACGCCATCGGCGATTCACCCCAAACGGAACGACCGCGCCGCTCCGTAAAAAATAGGTCCCCCGCACTTCGATGGTTTGAAGTTTCGGCATCAACTACGATAACAAGAAAATCCCTCGCGAAAAAGCGGTAAATTATGGAAGAAAAACGGCCAGCTCGTTAACGTTAAAAAGAGGCGCGCTCGGGGATACTATCACGCGGCCTCTTTCAAATTTTTGTTTCACGTTTGACACCATGAGGTGCATCCCTGTGAATTCCACTGCGGATTCCACTTTGATGCGTCGTCGCTCCACATTTCTAGCAGACAGACTATCTCGTCCCGCTTCCTGCCTTCCGCCATGTCGGGCGGCGTGGCCTGATCCTTTGGACAGCCAGTGCGGTGTGCAGAATTTTACACCCGCCCGCCGGTGTGATCCACTCACGAACGATAAGCCGGGATGCCCAGCAATTCGGGGACAGTGACGAACCGGTAGCCTTCTTCCCGCAGCGTCTCGATCACACGCGGCAGCGCCCGCACCGTATCCTCCAGGCTTTCCCCGCGTCCGCCGGCGCTGTGTTCCAACACGATCGAACCGGGACCGGCATGGGCGAGGATGTTGGCTGTTACTTGCGCCGCAGTCAGCCTTGCCCAGTCGAGACTGTCCACATTCCACAAAATAATTTTGTTGCCCAGGGCGATGATCTCACGAATCACCGGTTCATTGAGAGCGCCGTATGGCGGACGGAATAGATGCGGTCTGACGCCGACCAGCCGGTGAATTTCGTTTGCCGTGCGCTCGACCTGCTCGCCGACTTGCGAAATCGGGATTTTCGTCAGGTTCGGATGATTCCAACTGTGGTTGCCGACCACGTGCCCTTCCCTGTAAATCCGGCGCAATACTTGCGGATGGTCCGCGATGCGCCTGCCGACACACATAAAAGTCGCTTTTACATCATAATGGGCGAGCACGCTCAGAACACGCGGCGTCCACACATCGTCCGGGCCATCGTCAAATGTGAGGGCGATTTCATTGCGACGCGGTCCGTGCAAAATCACATCGTTCGGAAATCGGGACGCCCAGTCTACATGCCGGACGTGCGGGTGCCGCTCCGCCATTCGCTCCGGGCCGTGCTGAAACGGTGCCACCTGGCGTGACAGATACTTCCACTGATCCGGTCGAACCAACAAAGCGGCAGGCGGTGGTGAAAAGCGGTATGGATGGTACCCGGCTGTCACAGGCCAGCCGTAGGGATACAGGTGGCATGGACTTGGAAAAACCATATGGAATCCCCCCAACGTATCATTCGTTGTACTATATGGGGAAACCCTCGGGCAGGTGCGAAAAAAAAACAGCGGGCACCCGTGGACGCCCGTGTTCTTCCATTCACTCCCGTGTTCGCCTTCAACGTCACTTGGCCGACGCCACCGCCTGGTAGGCAGCCGGCAGCTCGCGGTAGACCCGGTCAATAATGCCGCCGCCCAGGCACACTTCGCCTTGGTAGAACACAACCGCTTGCCCTGGAGTGACCGCTTTTTGCGGCTGATCAAAAGTTACGTCGCATGTGCCGTCCGGATGCGGATACACAGTTACTGCCTGATCCGGCTGGCGATAGCGGAACTTGGCCATGCATGAGAACGGCTGCGGCGGCTGTTTGCCGCTAATCCAATTGACATCGATGGCAAACAGCCCTTTCGAATACAGCCGTGGATGATCGGCCCCCCGTTCGACGTACAGAATATTGTTTTTCACATCCTTATCCACCACAAACCACGGCTCCCCGGCACCGCCGAGGCCCAGACCGTGCCGTTGCCCGAGCGTATAGTACATCAACCCTTCATGCCGGCCGACAACTTCGCCCGACGTGGTGCGCATCTCCCCCGGTTGCGCCGGCAGGTAG
Source organism: Effusibacillus pohliae DSM 22757 (assembly GCF_000376225.1). Classification (NCBI taxonomy): domain Bacteria; kingdom Bacillati; phylum Bacillota; class Bacilli; order Caryophanales; family Alicyclobacillaceae; genus Effusibacillus; species Effusibacillus pohliae. Next base: position 89,442 of record NZ_AQXL01000135.1, on the reverse strand, counting down.
TGGCGCAAAAACTCCCGGAAGTCCCGCTCGCCGATAAAACAGATCCCAGTGCTGTCTTTCTTCCTGGCGGTCGGCAGATCGGCTTCCAGCGCGATTTGCCGCACTTGCTGTTTGGTGAGGTGGCCGATCGGGAACATCGCCTTCGACAGTTGGTACTGGTTCAAAGCGTTGAGAAAATAGGTCTGATCCTTGTTCGGATCGACCCCGCGCAACAGCCGGTATTCTTCGTCCGCGTGCGCGATGCGGGCATAATGGCCGGTCGCGATATAATCCGCGCCAAGCTCCAACGCCTTCTCCAAAAATTCGCCGAACTTGATCTCACGGTTGCACATCACGTCCGGATTGGGAGTCCGACCTTTGCGGTACTCGTCCAAAAAATATTCGAACACTTTCTCCCGGTATTCTTTTTCGAAATTGACCGTGTAATAAGGAATTCCGATATGCTCACAAACGCGCCGCACATCGTGAAAATCTTCCTCAGCCGTACAATGGCCAAACTCGTCCGTGTCGTCCCAATTTTTCATGAACAAGCCGATTACGTCATACCCCTGCTGTTTCAAGAGCAGGGCGGTAACCGAGGAGTCGACGCCGCCGGACATGCCGCAGACGACTCGTATATCTTCAGGTTTCCGGTTCATTTCCATCACCTTCCATCTATGCAATGCTTCGCCTCTGTTTAGCTTTCGCAATCCGCTGTACCGGCATGCGGCACCCGTTGTTCCCCAAAAAGATACCCCCACGGAGTACCGTGGTGGTATATGTTATCTCACAAGCCTGCTACCCTGTCAAGCCGGTTCCCCTCCTCGCAATTGCTGCCTCCATTATAAGACCCCGTTAAAAATGCGTCATTTGCAGCACTCCTGTAGCCTGCCATACAGCGGAGACTTTTTTGCACCCCAAAAAACGGATATTCTCCGCGAATCGGCAAGCACCGAGCAATTGCTCGGCAGCCAAAACGATTTTTGCTAGAATTTGTGTCTTGTCGTAAAACATCGTTTTGCAGTATCTTGAAAACTGCTGTTATAGGCATTTCAAGAGAGGTGAGAGAATGAAAAAATTTGGTTTGGCTGTACAAATTTTAATCGGACTGATCTTGGGGATTGCCGTTGGCGCCATTTTTTACGGAAACCCGAACGTCGCCAAATACTTGCAGCCGATCGGCGACATCTTCATTCGCCTGATCAAAATGATCGTCGTCCCGATCGTGATCGCCACGCTGACGGTCGGTGTCGCAAACGTCGGCGATGTGAAGAAGCTCGGCAAGTTGGGCGGCAAAACGATCATCTATTTTGAAATCGTTACTACGATCGCAATCGTCGTCGGGCTGTTGGCCGCCAACCTGTTCAAGCCGGGTGTGGGTGTCAACATGCAGCACCTGACGAAATCAGATATCAAATCATATGTGGACACCACCCACCAGGTCGGACACAGCTTTGTTGACACGTTCGTCAACATCGTGCCGAAAAACGTGTTCCAGGCGATCGCGAACGGCGATATGCTGGCGATCATCTTCTTTTCGGTGCTGTTCGGTCTCGGCGTGGCTGCGATCGGCGAGAAAGGCAAGCCGGTGCTTCGCTTCTTTGAAGGCGTCGCCGACACGATGTTCTGGGTGACCAACCAGATTATGAAATTCGCTCCTTTCGGGGTATTTGCCCTGATCGGTGTAACCGTTTCCAAATTTGGCGTCGGTTCCCTTATCCCGCTCGGCAAGCTGGTGTTGACCGTGTACGGGGCAATGGTGTTCTTTGTGTTGGTGGTGCTCGGCATTATCGCAAAAATGGCCGGCACGAGCGTATTCACGCTGATCAAAATCCTGAAAGACGAACTGTTGCTGGCTTATTCGACGGCAAGTTCGGAAACGGTGCTACCTAAGATAATGGAAAAAATGGAAAAGTTTGGTTGTCCGAAAGCGGTCACTTCATTCGTGATCCCGACCGGCTATTCGTTCAATCTTGACGGTTCCACCCTGTATCAGGCGCTGGCTGCGATTTTTATCGCGCAAATGTACGGGATCGATATGCCGCTGAGCGCCCAAATCACTCTCATGCTCGTGCTGATGGTGACCTCCAAGGGAATCGCCGGAGTGCCGGGCGTATCGTTTGTCGTATTGCTGGCAACCCTCGGTTCCGTCGGCATTCCGTTGGAAGGGCTGGCGTTTATCGCGGGGATCGACCGGATTCTCGACATGGCCCGCACCGCCGTCAACGTGATCGGCAACTCGCTGGCTGCGGTGGTTATGTCCAAATGGGAAGGCCAGTACGACACGAAACAAGCAAAACAATATGTCACTTCGCTTGAATCGGGCAACAGCATAGCAGGTTAATCGAGAGGGGGCGGCGCCCCCTCTTTTTGCTGAAAATGTACCGCCGGGCGTTAACGATCCGCGGCGGCATTTTTCTTCAATCCTTTCGGTATCGCATTACGGTTTTTCAGTTCCTGGATGGCGGCCACGTAATTGTCCGCTTTGACGATGCAATTCCGCCATTTCCATAGCGTCCGGTTTCGCACGTTTTGGTACAGTACGCCTTTGTATTCCCCAATTTTTACATATCCCAGCGACCGAACCCATTCCTTTTGCGGTCTCGGTTTGTTCTCCATACCCCACTCACCCTGACTCAAGACTTTGAAAATTCCCCCCGTTTCCAGTTCGACGTCCCGGTCAAAATCTCCTGCTCCTCTTTGCAACCGGTCGCGCCCCTCTGCCAAAAGCAACCAGTCCAATCCCTCATCCGAATCAAGAAAATCCCCGGGTGCACGATAGCATCCCAGGGACTCAGCAAACATCCGCTATTCCGTTACTTGCCCGCCACTGTCTCGATATCCTCCGCCAGCCGAATGTGCAGTTCTTCCAGTTGGCGCGGCGACACTTCCGACGGCGCCTGCATCATCGGGTCGCTGGCCGATTGCGTTTTCGGGAACGCGATTGTGTCACGCAGCGACTGGCGTCCCGCCATGATCATGATGATCCGGTCCAGACCGAACGCGATGCCTCCGTGCGGCGGCGTTCCATATTCGAACGCGTCCAGCAGGAACCCGAACTTGTCATACGCTTCCTCCCTCGTGAAGCCAAGCGCCTTGAACATTTTTTCCTGAATTTCGCGCCGGAAAATCCGCATCGAGCCGCCGCCGATCTCATACCCGTTCAGCACCATGTCATACGCCTGCGCCCGAACGCTGCCCGGGTCGGTGTCGAGCTTGTCGATATCCTCCCACATCGGCATCGTGAACGGATGGTGTTCCGCCACCCAGCGTCCTGCTTCCTCGTCATACCCGAGCAGCGGGAACTCGGTCACCCACAGGAACTGGAATGTTCCTTCCGGAATCAGGTTCAGGTCTTTGCCGAGCTTCAGCCGCAGGTTGCCGAGCGCATCCGCCACCGTCTTCGGCTTGTCGGCCACAAACAGCAGCAGGTCGCCCGGTTCCGCTGCCAGGACAGCCTTGATCGACTCGATCTCATCTTCCGTGAAAAATTTGCCAATCGGCGACTGAATCCCCTCCCCGGTCACCTTGATCCACGCCAGCCCCTTGGCGCCATACCGCTTCGCGTACTCCTCCAGCTCGTCGATCTGCTTCCGGCTGTAACCGCCGCATCCTTTCGCGTTGATGCCTTTTACTATGCCGCCGTTCTCGACCGTCGAGCGGAACACTTTGAATCCGCACGTTGCGGCGATGTCGGAAATATTTTTCAGTTCCAGGCCGAACCGCACATCCGGCTTGTCCGACCCATACCGGTCCATCGCTTCCTGATACGTCAGCCGCAGAAACGGCCGCGGAATGTCGACCCCGAGCGTCTGCTTGAACAGGCTTGCCATCATCTCTTCCATCAAATCATGGAACTCCTGCAGCGGCATAAACGACATCTCGATGTCCACCTGCGTGAACTCCGGCTGCCGGTCGGCCCGCAGATCCTCATCCCGGAAACAGCGGGCGACCTGATAGTACCGCTCGAAACCGGACACCATCAGCAGCTGTTTGAACAGTTGAGGCGATTGCGGCAGCGCGTAAAATTCGCCCGGGTGCACCCGGCTCGGCACCAGATAGTCGCGCGCCCCCTCCGGCGTCGACCTGGTCAGCATCGGCGTTTCGATCTCCAAAAATCCGTGCCGGTCGAGGAAAGAGCGGATGTGCTGCACCGCTTTGTGGCGGAGTATGAATGTTTTCTGCATCTCCGGCCGGCGCAGGTCGAGGTAGCGGTATTTCAGCCGCACCATCTCGTCCACATCAATGTTGTCCTGGATGTAGAAAGGCGGATTTTTCGCTGCATTCAAAATTTCCATCCGCACCGCCTGCACTTCGATCTCGCCGGTCGGCAGTTTCGGGTTGACGGTGCCCGGCTCCCTCTGCACCACTTTCCCCTGGATCGATACGACATACTCGTTCCGTAACCTGTCCGCTTGTTCCATCAACTCCGGCGGCGAAAAATCCGGATTGAACACCACCTGGACAATCCCGCTGCGATCCCGCAAATCAACAAAAATGAGCCCGCCCAGATCGCGCCGGCGCTGAATCCATCCGCTCAGCACCACAACGCTTTCGGCGTCACCAATCCGCAAATCGCCCGCCCGATGCGTGCGATACAATCCAATCCCCTTCACCTGCTCTGTCATCGTTTACCCCTTCCTCATCTGCAGCTTCCGAATCAATTCCGGCAACGGCACGGTCACCTGCTCGCCCGTTTCCATTTCTTTCACGTTGGCCACACCCTGCGCCAATTCATCATCCCCAAGCAGAACCACCTGTTTGGCGCCAAGACGGTCGGCCGCTTTCAGCTGCGCCTTCATGCCGCGGCCCAGATAGTCTTTGTCGGCAGCCAGTCCGGCCACCCGCATCTCTTGCAGTAAGGATACCGCTTGCCGGTCGGCCGACTCGCCCAAAGCGACGATAAACACATCGAGCGCCTGTTCCAACGGCAGTTCGACATTCTGCTCGGCGAGCGTAATCAACACGCGGTCGACCCCGCAGCCAAAACCGATCCCCGGCGTTTCCGGTCCGCCGAGCTCCGACACCAGCTTGTTGTAGCGTCCGCCGCCGACCACCGTTGCCCCGTCAACGAGAATCTCAAACGCGGTTTTTGTGTAATAGTCGAGCCCGCGGACGATGTGCGGGTTGACGGTGAACGGAATGCCCGATTCCTGCAAGTACCCCTGAAGTTGCTCGAAGTGCGTTTTGCACCCTTCGCACAGGTGATCCAGCATCACCGGTGCATCCGCCAGCTTGTCCTTGTCCACCTTGCAGTCGAGAATCCGCATCGGATTGCGCTCGTAGCGATTGTTGCAATCTTCGCAGAGTTGATCAAGCTGGCCCGCCAAATACTGTTTCAGATGTTCCCGGTAGACGGGTCGACACTCCGGACAGCCGACCGAATTGATCTCCAGTGACAGGCCGCGAATTCCCACTTCTGCCAGAAACGTCATCGCCAGCGCCAGCACTTCCGCATCGACGCTGGGATGATCCGATCCCAACGTTTCGATCCCAAACTGTACAAACTGGCGGTTGCGTCCTGCCTGCGGCCGCTCATACCGGAACATCGGGCCGAAGTAATACAATTTGACCGGTTGCTGGGGCTGTCCGTACAACTTGTTTTCCACAAACGCCCGCACGACTCCAGCCGTCCCTTCCGGCCGCAGCGTCAGACTGCGGCCGCCGCGGTCGGTGAACGTGTACATTTCTTTTTCCACAATGTCGGTCGTTTCGCCCACCCCACGCGCGAACAACTCAGTGTGTTCGAATATCGGAGTGCGCATTTCCCGATAGTTGTAACGCCGGCATACAGCACGCGCCACCTTTTCGACGAATTGCCATTTTTCCGTTTCGCCGGGGAGGATGTCGTACGTTCCCCGCGGTTTGTTGGTAAACATCAGAACCCCTCCAAATGAAAAATCCCTCGTTCCTGACAGCAACCCCCTGTCAGGGACGAGAGATCCAAAATCACCCGTGGTACCACCCTGTTTGGAGCTTTGCGCTTTGCCAAAGCTCCCGCTCACCGATAACGCCCGGTCGCGCCAGCCTGTTACTCGCCGCAATGCCCGGTCCGGGGACTGTCTGCAAAGCGCAGCACCCCCCCGCCTGATCCATCAGCCCTGCAGGTTTCACAAGGGGTCCTCCAGGATGTCTTTCGCAAGGGCGCTCCGGAAAGACGCTCTCAGCCGCGGCGTCTTCTCTCTGGCCAGGCGGGAACCTTGCTACTTCTTCCCTTCAACGGATCCGATTTTCCAAAAAATCATCATTGTTAGCATGTATCATACTCATGTCGGTGAGCGATGTCAAGTGTGGCTTGGCACCGGCGGTTACGCGCCGATGCCTGGGTCTTCGGCAGCCGAAGCATCGCCAAATTTGTACACCTAGGAGCTGATGAATGACGGCATTGCGGCCGGCAAGTCGTCGTCCGGTTCCAGCACGGGCGGGTCGATCTGTAAGATGGCCGGGTATTTCAAGCCAGTGCCGGTGTTCAGCAGCAGCACATTTTCGTCCGGATGCAGCCATCCTTGCTCCTTCAATTTTAACGCGGCCACGAAAGTCGCCGCCCCCTCCGGGCAAATGAAGAGTCCCTCAGACGACGCCAATTGTTGTTGCGCATGCAAAATCTCCTCGTCCTCGACGGCGACGGCACAGCCATCCGTGTTGTAAACCGCCTCCAACACCAGAAAATCGCCCAGCGCCTTCGGCACCGTAATGCCGAATGCAACCGTCGACGCATCCGGCCAGAACTCGGAAGCTTTTTTTCCAGCCTCCCAGGCTTTGACGATCGGTGCGCAGCCGCTGGCCTGAACGGCGACCAAACGAGGCATTTTTTCGCCGATCCAGCCCATTTCCTGCAATTCCCGCAACGCTTTGTAGATCCCGATGATGCCGACGCCGCCGCCCGTCGGATAAAGGATCACATCGGGCACGTTCCAATCAAACTGTTCGGCGATTTCGTAGCCCATCGTCTTTTTGCCTTCGATCCGGTACGGCTCCTTCAACGTCGAAGCGTCGTACCAGCCGTATTTCTCGATGGCTCGTCCGATGATTTTTCCGGCGTCGCTGATCAATCCGTTAACCAGATACAGATCGGCTCCCGTAACGGCGCATTCGCTGCGGGTGATCGCAGGCGCATGTTTCGGCATCACGATCGTGGCCTTGATGCCCGCCCGCGCCGCATAGGTCGCCCAAGCCCCGCCGGCGTTTCCGTTTGTCGGCATCGCGAGCAACTGCACGCCCAGCTCTTTGGCCCGGGAGACGCCGACTGCAGCCCCGCGCGCTTTGAACGAGCCTGTCGGGATCGTGCCCTCGTCTTTCAGGTAGAGGTGGCGGAGTCCCGCTTTCTCGCCGATCCGCTTCAGCGGGATGATCGGTGTCATGCCTTCCCCGAGCGATACGATGTTCGCTTCTTCGCGCACCGGCAGCAGTTCCCGATACCGCCACAGCGTCGGCTTCCGGTGCACCAGGTCGCTTTTCCGCAACGACTGGGCGGCTTTTTGCAGATCATACCTGACGAGCAGAGGGGAACCGCAAACGCACAGATGCTGCGGTTGATCCGGGTCATAAGTGCGGCCGCATTTCGGACATTCCAGGTGGCTGAGACAACTGATGGGACTCATGGTGAACCCTCCAAATCTTTATGGCTCCAGTTTCGGGTAATACGCTTCTCCTGTGCTGTTCTCAATCAAACTACTTGACATGATAAGCAAAATGAACGAATTGGGCAACCGTTCGGACAGCTGCGTTCACTTTATGAAAAAAAAACGGCAGGAGTGATCCCTGCCGCTGTATCGACACTTTATACACCAGGCACGCTGATCGCCGCCCGCCACGTTTTCGCAATCTGCTCCAATGACGCCGCCAACTCGTCCACACTCTGTTCGGTTGTTGTTCTGCCCATCGTGATCCGCAGGCTTTCCAGCGCCACTTCGCGCGACTTGCCCATCGCCAGCAGCACATAGGACGGTTCATGGTCGGTCGAGCTGCAAGCGGAACCGCTGGATGTAGCAAACCCAAGCCGGTCCAGCTCCAGCATCAACGCCTGCCCTTCGATCCGGTCGATGCTGATGTTTACGTGGGTGGGCAGGCAATCGGACGGGTCGCCGTTGATCTTGCAGCCTGGGATGGTGGCAGTCAGACGGCCGATCAGACGAGCCCGCAATCGCTCCAAGCGCTGCCGCTCCTGCTGCAGGTCGGCGATCGCCAACCGGGCGGCTTTTGCAAATCCGACGATGCCCGCGACATTCGGGGTGGCCGGGCGCAGCCCCCGCTCCTGCCCGCCGCCGTACACGATCGGATCCAGGCGAACCCCCTTTCGCACATACAGCGCGGCCACTCCTTTCGGACCGCCGATTTTATGGGCGTTGATCGTCAGCAGATCGACCTGCATCTGCTTTACGTCCACCGGAATTTTTCCGTAACTCTGCACGGCGTCGCAATGAAACAAAATCCCTTTTTCCCGCAAAAAACGCCCGATCTCCGTAACAGGCTGGATCGTGCCGACCACGTTGTTGGCATGCATCACGCTGACCAGCACTGTGTCCGGTTCAATCGATTTTTTCACATCCTGCGGATTGACCCGCCCGGCTTCGTCGACCGGTACGTACGTGACCCGAAAACCCTCTCTTTCCAGCGCCCGGCAAGCCTCCCGCACCGCCGGATGCTCGACCGCGCTTGTCACCACATGGCTCCCCTTGCCGAGCCGGCGCAGCCGCCGCGCAGCACCGAGCACCGCCAGATTGTCCGCTTCCGTCCCGCTCCCTGTAAAAATCAGCTCTTTGCCGCGCGCGCCAATCGTCTCCGCGATCGCCGTCCTCGCCACTTCCAGCGCCTCTTTTGCCCTCATCCCAAATTGATGCAAGCTGCCCGGATTCCCAAAATCCTCTACCAAGTAAGCCGCCATCGCATCAACCACTTCCTTGCGCATGACGGTCGTCGCCGCATGATCAAAATACCGTGCCAGCTCCGGCATTCGCAACACCCCTTTGACATATACATTTTGTATGATTGCTTTACACCTTATTTTACACCTGTCTTGACAGCTTACAACAGCAACTTTCATAATAGGATCATAGATTTCCAACAGGGAAAGAAGGTATGGCCATGTGGCAGGTTATCGAGGCCGATTACGTGATCATAGGCTCCGGCATTGCCGGATTGACGCTCAGCTTGCTCCTCTCCCGACATGGCCAAGTCGCCCTTGTGACGAAAGGGGCTGTCCGCCACAGCAACAGCAGCCTGGCGCAAGGGGGGATCGCGGCTGCGCTGTCTGCCGATGACGACGCTTCTTTGCACAGAGTGGATACGCTTCGCACCGGGCAGGGGCTGTGTGAGACAGAGACCGTCCAATCATTTGTCAGCCAAGCGGCCGACGCAGTTCGTTTCTTGCAACAATTGGGCGTCAAATTGGATTGCGCTGCCGACGGTACACCCCAGTTAGGCAAAGAAGGCGCACACAGCCGCAACCGGATCGTGCATGCCGGGGGCGACGCGACAGGCCGGACGATTATCCAGACGCTGACACAACACCTGTGCAGCAACCCACGCATTGACTTGTGGGAAAACACCTATGTCGCTGAACTTCTGCTGGAAAACGGCGAATGTACAGGGGCCATCGGCAAGGATTCGGACGGGAACCCGGTCTGTTTTCGCGCAAAAGCGGTGATTCTCGCGACAGGCGGATTGGGCCAGCTTTACAAATACACGACCAATGCGGCCGGCACCACCGGCGAAGGGTACGCTCTCGCCTACCGGGCGGGCGCGCTACTGCGCGACATGGAATTCGTGCAGTTCCACCCGACCGCGTTGCGCACCCATTCGAATCCATTGCCGCTTGTTTCGGAAGCGGTTCGTGGCGAGGGAGCCGTGCTGGTCAATGCAAACGGAGAACGATTCATGCATTTCTATCATGACTGGGCGGATCTGGCCTCGCGCGACATCGTGGCAAGGGCGATTTTTTCCGAGATGCAAGCCGGCCGCGACGTGTTTCTCGATGCCCGCTCGATACCTCAGTTTGCCCGGCGCTTCCCGACGATCCACGCATCCTGCCAAAAAATCGGCCTGGACCCGTCCGCCGATCTGATCCCGGTGGTGCCGGCGGCCCACTACACGATGGGCGGAATCCTGTCAGACAGCCGGGGAGTGACATCAGTGCCCAGGTTGTTCGCCATCGGCGAAGCTGCCTCCAGCGGTTTTCACGGGGCCAACCGGCTGGCCAGCAATTCATTGTTGGAAGGGCTTGTGATGGCACACCGGGCGGTCGAGGCGATCGTTTCCTTGCGGCCCGTGCGGTGGCGCTTCCGAACACCCGATTTTTCTTATGCCGACTTTGTGAAAATGAATACAAGCCCGTCCCCTACTCTGCTGCGGCAAGTGCAGGAATTGATGTGGACCCATGTCGGGATCGTCCGCGACGGTTTGCGCCTGAATCGCGCCCTGCAACAACTCCGGAGCTGGCAGGCGCAGCTTCCACCCGGTCCCGGACCGGAGCAAAATCTGCTGACAGCCGCCCGCTTGGTCGTGCAGGCGGCGCTTTGGCGGCGGGAGAGCAGGGGCGCCCATTTTCGCGCCGATTATCCGGAAACAGCAGCGGCATTCCAAACTCACTCGATCCAAGGAGGCACCTATGAATCTGTTGCTCGTACGCCAGTTGCTTCAGCAAGCGTTGATTGAAGATATCGGACACCGGGATCTGACGTCGGAACTGATGTTTGAACCGGGTGAGCAAATTGGCGGCGCACTGCTTGCCAAACAGGCGGGGAGAGTCGCCGGCTTGCTGGTAGCGGAAGAAACGTTTCGCCTGCTCGATCCGCAAGTTCGCTTCGAAGCGCATGTGCAGGACGGGGCCGACGTGCAAAAAGGGGACGTGCTCGCCACCGTCACCGGAAGTGCGCGGGCGATTCTGTCGGCTGAGCGGGTCGCGTTAAACTTGCTGCAGCGGATGTCCGGGATTGCGACGACCACCCGCGACGTCTGCCGCAAAGTGGAAGATCTGCCCGTGCGCATTGCCGACACCCGCAAAACGGTGCCGGGGCTGCGGATCTTTGACAAATACGCGGTCACGGTGGGCGGCGGCGTCAACCATCGGTTTGGCCTGTACGATGCAGTGATGATCAAGGATAACCATATCGCGGCAGCCGGTTCGCTGACGGCGGCCGTTACAAAAATCAAAAGCCGGATCGGGCACCTGGTGAAAATCGAAGTGGAAACCGACACGCTGGAACAGGTGAAAGAGGCGGTCGCAGCGGGCGCGGACGTGATCTTGCTGGATAACATGTCGCCCGCCATGCTGACGGAGGCGGTGCAGATCGTGAACGGCCGGGCGATCACCGAAGCGTCGGGCGGGATCACGCCGGAAACCGTGCGGGATTTTGCCGCCACCGGAGTGGACATCATCTCCCTCGGCTGGCTGACGCATTCGGTGCGGGCGATGGACATCAGCCTCGATCTGAACGGAAAAAATCATCCATGAGAGCTAAGGGGGATTTTGCAAATGGCGATGGTGAATGATCTGATCATCGAAGACCCGGGAGTTCACGAATACTCGCTTTTGTCGTCGGAGGAGCTGAACCGTCGGATCGCGGCCGCCAAACAGGTGTTGGGGAAAGACCTGGTGATTCTCGGTCATCATTATCAGCGGGATGATGTGATCGCATTTTCCGACTATCGCGGCGATTCGCTGCAGTTGGCCCGGATCGCGGCCGAGTTGAAAGACGCCAAGTATGTGGTGTTTTGCGGCGTCCACTTTATGGCCGAAACGGCCGACATTCTCACATCCGACGAGCAAATCGTGATTCTGCCCGACATGAAAGCGGGCTGTTCGATGGCCGACATGGCGGACGACCAGGAAGTGGAAGAATGTTGGGAACTGATTACGGAGCGGTATGGCGACTCGATCATCCCTGTCACCTACGTGAACTCGACCGCCGCTATTAAGGCGTTCGTCGGGAAACATGGCGGGTTGACGGTGACTTCGTCCAACGCCGAGAAAATTTTTGCGTACGCCCTGCAAGCCAAGCAGCGCATCCTGTTCCTGCCCGACCAGCACCTCGGCCGCAACACCGGGGTGAAATTCGGGATTCCGCTGAACGAGATGTGCGTCTACAATCCGAAAGAAATGGCGATCGAGTTTCCGCACGGCGAAGGCGATCCGCGGGTTATTCTGTGGAAGGGGCACTGTTCCGTCCATATGAAGTTTGAGCCGCGGCACGTGCAGGAAGTGCGAGCCAAATACCCGGACATCCGGGTGCTGGTGCATCCGGAATGCATGTATGAGACTGTCCAGTTAGCGGATGAGCACGGCTCGACCGACTATATCATCAAGGCGGTCCGCAAAGCCCCGCCCGGCACGAAATGGGCGATAGGCACCGAACACAACCTGGTCAACCGGCTGGCACAAGAGCATCCGGAACAGTTCATTGTGTCGCTGAACGAGATGATCTGCCCGTGTTTGACGATGAACCGGATCGACCGGCCGCACTTGCTCTGGGCCCTGGAAAATCTGGTGACCGGCACGCCGCAAAATGTGATCCAAGTGGAACCGGAAACCGCCCGCTGGGCCAAGCTGGCGATTGACCGGATGCTGCAGATATCGTAGTCTGGAACAAATCAGTTTGATGGAGGCTTGCCGCCGCATGGATCGCAGACAACAGCTTTTGGATATCCTGAAGTCATCCAACAAGCCGATTCCAGGCTCCCATCTGGCCGATGCGCTGGACGTCAGCCGACAAACGATCGTGCAGGACATCGCCTTCCTGCGCAAAGACGGTTTCGACATCATCAGCACGACGCAAGGCTACATGCTGGCACACGGTTCCAAGTCTCAATATCGCGAGGTGCTGGGCATTATCCATACCCCCGAACAACTGAAACGGGAATTGGAAATCCTCGTCGCCCACCACGTCACAGTCGAGGACGTGTTTATCGATCATCCGGTGTACGGCCGGATTAAAGGCGAATTAAACATTCGGACACCAAGAGACGTAAAAGAATTCGTTGAAAAAAGGGACCGCTCGCCGATTCCATTGTTTTCCGAAGTGACGGGCGGGCTCCACTACCACACGCTGCTGGCGGAAGATGCCGACACGATCGCCGAGGCGAAAGCGGCGTTGCAAAAAGAAGGGTTTCAATTGGTGGATCCTGCGTAGGGTCCGCTTTTTTTTGATCAGGGTAATCAACTCGGAAAGTTCCACTTTTTCAAAGTGCTCAACGGTGGAAAACGGGTCGTAAAAGCGGTGCAGCAGCTTTTTTCCATTCCTGGTACTCAGGCGATTGCCGGAATCCGATCGTATGGTCTTCAAGCTTTTTCCACTTGACGAAAAGCAGATATTTTCCCTGGGTTTCCATACACCGATGCAGTTCGTGGCCCAAGTAGCCATTCATTGATCAGATGATACGGGATGCCTTGCAAAAAGCCTCTTCGTATTCCTGTTGCATTCCCTGTTTCACTTGCAGCATGACAGCTTCCAGGATCATGATGGTTCCCCTCCAAAAAATTGTTTGGAACCCTGTTTCCGAGTACACAATGCTGTTTTTGGACAGTTCGGGTTGCTTTCCCGGATGTGGACGAAAGGCGCACCGTCAACGCGACGTTCCTCCTGCGTGACCAGCAAAAAATGGTGCAGAATCCTTGCGGTCAGCCCCCAGATCACACGATCCCCGTAGAAATAAAAATACTCGGGAATCTTCCCGCTCCGCCACTTGTAGTTCCGTCCGTGGGGAATCCGGTCGAACGGAAAATCGTCCGGCGGCGTCACTCTCAAATCCACGTAGTGCAAATCAGGAGTTGTGTTTCGCAAGTAACTCAGCGGGACGCAAAACACGCTCGCCACCTCGTCCAGGTTCGGCCTGATTTTAGCAAAATCGGTAATCCACCCGACAAACGGGTAGATGATTTGGAACGAATTCACGATATAATCCAACGGCCCAAGCGGTTCCACCGCCTCGCGTTCCAGTCCCAGTTCTTCGCAGGTTTCCCGAATCGCCGCCGCCAGCTCATGTTCGTCGGTTGGATCGATGCGTCCGCCCGGAAAACAGATTTCCCCCGGTTGCCGGTTCAGGTGGTGTGCTCGTTCTTCGAACAGAACGCACAGTTCGCCGTTCTGCTCCACAAGCGGCAGCAGCACGGCCGACCGGAACAGTTGTTGCTGGCCCATCACCGACGCCTTCCTGTTTTTCATCGTTGAGCGAATCGATTCAAGCATGTCGCGCCCCCTATTTTCCCCAGATTCCTAACATGATCACGCCTGTGGTAATCAAGACGGATGACAGTATGCGCCGCACCGCCTGCCGCTCCCGTAAAACCAGGATGCCGAGCACCGTTCCAAACACCGTGCCGATCTCCCGCATCGGCGCCAACTGCGACACGGACGCCATTCCCGCCGCGTACAAAAACAACAGGTATCCGCCCGGCGCCATTACGCCGCCAAGCAGCACCGTTCGCCAATTCATCGCCCATTCTTGCCGAATTTCGTGGGAACGCAGAACAGCCCATGACAATGCAGCCATGTTTGCGAAATTGCCCGCCACTCCAACCCACCCAAAGAACGTGAGCCGTTCACCAAGCAACAGAACTCCAATCATCGGAACCAGCAAAGGGGCAGTGCCGGCATCAGCGGGTAGGCTTGCGACAAGTCCGAGACCATATACGTCTTGGCTAAGAGATATGTGTACACTCCATGTACAATCATGGACGCCAAAAGCCACTTTTAACCAGCGAAACCACCACTTTTAACCAGCGAAACCAATCGTAATGATGACCAACAGAACAGGTGCGGCAACCAGAAACAGCCCTCCCCCAACTGCAACTGTCTCTATTTTAGAATACTAGGAATTCGCCAGTATATACGAACATCAGTTCTATGATATAATCGTAACTGTACAGTCGAACCTTGGGTGTTTGTCTTCCCTCCGTGGCAGGAGGTGAGACACTGATGGAAATAAAGGATGCGCTTCAACTGATGATTTCGTTTGCCATGTTGATCGTTTCCCTCGTTGCCTTAGTGGTTGCTTTGAACAAAAAGAAGTAGCCACCCCCAAGGTTGCAGCCGTGGGTGGCTACTTCTTTCATTCCCAAAACTTGAGTGGAAGCATAACCACCCAAGCCGACTGTACAGGAGTCGGGTCTGACCACCCGACTCTTATTTATCTTTATGATATCACAAGCGAGTTATTCATTGCAATTTCAACCGCCATTCAGCCAACTTCTTGTTCGGTTAAAATCAACGGTCCTTCCTCTGCAATCGCCACAGTATGCTCATATCGTGCCGACCGCATACGACCAGGCGGAATCCGCGGTATCCCTTTGTTCCGGCGTCGCCCCGTGGTCGCGCAAATCATGTTCGACAAATGGGTCGATCTCCCGGGCGGCTCAAGCAGACTGCTCCTGCGCAGCAATTTTCCCGCCAAACAGTCGCTTCGGATTTTCCACAAACAGCGTATCGATCAGTTCTTCGGAGATTCCCGCCTGCCTCAGCGCGGGGAGAATGTTTTCAAACAAATGAGTCGGATGCCAATTGGCCATCAACTGCTGCACCGGCTCCGGCAGAACCAGCGGTCTTCCCAGCCAGAAGTTGACCGTGTCGTGCGCCAGCATGATTTTGTCGCCGTACCCTTTTCCGAGCAGCCCCAGCAAAACGGTCACCCGCTCTTCGTCCATCGGTGCCCCGACCATTCCCTGGATTCCGAACCGGTCAAACGCGATATTGACACCGTGTTTTAACGTCCGCAGATGATAGGAAACATCCGTGTTCCCGCACATGTGGCCGATCACGATGCGGTCCGGGTCCGCCCCCAACGACACGAGCAGTTCGGCCTGTTCCGGCCCCATCGTGCCCTCCTGGGTGTGGGTCACGATCGTAATGCCCGTCTCTTTTTGCGCTCTCGCGGCCGCTCGGAAGAACATCCGCTCGTAATCGGTGATCCGGTCTTTGCTGGACGCCAGCTTGATGATCCCCGGTTTGATTCCCGACCGTCCGATTCCCTCGGTGATCTCTCTCATGAACATTTCATAGATTTCCGTTTCGGCGTCACCCAAGGCGGCCCGGAATTTGAAATAGGCGGTCGCGGATTCCCCTTCGTAGTAGTAACCGGTTGCGCAGATGATCTGGATGCCGGTGCGCTCCGAAATTTCCCGCAACAGCTCCGGGTCGCGGCCGCACTCGTTGGGGGTCGGGTCGACGACCGTTTTTACCCCATGCGCTTTCAGCCGCTCTGCTACATGGATTCCGACCTGCAATGCAGCTTCCCGGTCATACGGCGCCAGCGTGGTGTCTCCTTGAAAACCGGGGTATCCGAACACAAAATGTTCATGAATCAGCGTCTTCCCCAGATGATCGACCGAAACAGGTCCCGTCACCGTATTCACCATTCTGGTCATTGGAAACTCCTCCCTTTCTCCTCGGTTTGGATTCCTGGCCGGTTTCCCTGCAAAGGTGCGGAGTCTGGATGTCGTTCCGGGATGCCGTTCAGGCCTCTTTCATTTTCGCCAGTTCCGCTTCCTGCAGTTTCCGCCAGAGAATTTTGCCGCTGCCTGACATCGGCAGCTGGTCGAGGAACTCTACGATTCGGGGATACTTGTAGGCGGCCATCCGCTGTTTCGACCATTCAATAATGTCCTGCTCGGTCACTTTGCCGCGGTCCTTCTCATGCAGTACGATGAACGCCTTGACCGTTTCCCCCCGCCGCTCATCCGGAACTCCAATCACGCACGCCTGCTGAACGGCAGGGTGTTTGTACAAAATCGACTCGACTTCCGTCGGCCACACTTTGTATCCCGCCGCGTTGATCATCCGCTTGACGCGGTCGACCATAAAATAATACCCTTCCTCGTCATATTGGGCGATGTCCCCTGTCCGGAAG
Organism: Effusibacillus pohliae DSM 22757; assembly: GCF_000376225.1. NCBI lineage: Bacteria > Bacillati > Bacillota > Bacilli > Caryophanales > Alicyclobacillaceae > Effusibacillus > Effusibacillus pohliae. The sequence goes on along the minus strand of NZ_AQXL01000135.1, from coordinate 72,624 downwards.
AACCTTTTCCCGTCGATGGTGACAAACGATTTTTCCGTCTCTTCCGGACGCTTCCAATACCCTTTGAACACCTGCGGCCCGTGCACGATCACTTCCCCCTGCTCGCCGGGTCCCAGTTCCCGCAGCGTTTCCGGGTCTACAACGCGGGCATCCACGTCAAACGAGGGAATGCCCATGCATTGCAGTTTGGGCCGGTCAGGCGGGTTAAAGTGTGTTTGCGAGATGGTTTCGCTCAACCCGTATCCTTCGAAGTAACGGACGCCTGTCAGTTGGTACAGCTTTTCGCCGACCGCTTCCGGCAGCGGCGCCCCTCCGCCGCCCACCGCTTCCAGGGTGGACAAATTGTAGTTGGCGAGATTGGGATTTGAGAGGAAGTCCACCACCATCGTGCTGATGTTCGTCCAGTGGGTACAGCCAAACCGTTCAATCAGCTGCGCGGCCGTTTCCCGGTTCCAGCGCGTCATCACCACCATGCTGCTGCCGGCAAAAATCGGCGCGTTCATGCTGTGCTGCATGCCTGTGACATGAAACAGCGGCAAAGTGGTCAGTACCACGGAATTGGGAGTCAGATTGGACCACACGGCCGCGCCGGCAATGTTCGCCTGGGTGGAGCAGTGGGTATGCATACATCCTTTCGGTGTGCCGGTGGTTCCGGATGTGTAAGGCAAAACGGCCAAATCGTGCGCTCCCGTCGTATGGGGACCGGGCAGCAAACCGCAGGCAAGCGCTTGCCGCCAACAGGTGATAAAAGGATCGTCCACCGTCAGGCGGGGAGCGCCGACCTCAGGCGGCAGCAAAAAATCGGAATCGGCTGGCGCGTAATCGGAATATGCGGCGAGAATGATGTCCTGCAATCCGGTCGCCTGCCGCAGCGGCGCGATCCGCTCCAAAAGTTCCTGTCCGACGATCGCCACTTTTGCTTCGGCGTCTTGTATGTAGAAAGCCAGTTCTTCCGTGACAAGCATCGGATTGATCGGTACCACCACCGCATTCGCCCGCAGGATCGCGTAAAAAGCGATCATAAATTGCGGGGAATTCTGCATGTACAGGAGTACACGGTCACCTTTTGCCACGCCAAGCCGATTTTGCATGAAACCGGCCAGCAAGTTGACTTCCTCAACCAATTGCCGGTAGGAGATGTCGGCACCGTAGTAATGAACCGCCGTTTTGGCGGGATACCGGCGGGCCGTCACTTCCAGATTGTCGTACACCGAGGTTTGCGGAACGGTCAGCGACTTCGGAATCCGTTTCGGCCAGAATGAAAAATGACGCGCGTTCATCAAGCTCCCCCCAAAATACCAACCGGTTGGTATCATCAATCGATCGATCATTCATAATTTTATTTTAATTCAATCTGTTTTATTCCGCCAGGGTCCGGATATGAAAAAAGGAGAGAGGCGAACTCTCTCCTGATTTCTGCTGGCGGCTCACCGCACCCTCTCTTTATCGCGAAGGCTGCAAAACCGATTCATAGAGCCGCCGCAAAAGATCCAGCTTCTTTTCGATCACCGCATCGATCGTTTCCACATACGCCTTCGGCTCCCGCGGATTGCCGTGCCGTCCGTAACTTCTGCCGCCCGGGCCGATTAGTTTGGTGGACGCTCCGCCGCCCAGGCCGATGATGCACTGCCGTTCTTCCATGATGCAGATGTTGTAGACGCTTTCCTTGCCCGGTTTGGCGTACCCGACGTTTTCCAGGTTGCCGAGGATATGTTTTTGCCTGTATACATAGTACGGGTGATACCCCAATCCGCGCGCCCACTCCTCCGTTTCCCGCATCATCATGCGAACCAGTTGCGTGTGCGGAATCTCAAACCGCTCTTTTTCCTTGTTCACCACCGCCGTCCGTTTGAACGACAGCGTGTGCACTGTCACCGAATCCGGCATCAGCGCCTCGATCCGCTGCCTGGTGTGGCGCACATCATCGAGATCTTCACCCGGCAACCCGAGGATCATATCCATGTTGATATTTTCGAATCCGGCTTCCTTCACCAGATGAAACCGCCGGTCCACAATATCAGGCGTATGCCCGCGGCCGATCGCTTTTAACGTTGCCGCCTTGAACGTTTGCGGATTGACGGAAATCCGGTTGACATGGTAGCGCCGCAGAACTTCGACCCGCTCCGGTGTAATCGTGTCCGGCCGCCCCGCCTCGACCGTAAATTCGCGCCAAATCCCGGCTGGCCCCACATTCCGTACATCGTCACCGACGATCGCCTGCACCGGCGATTCTGCCGCCCGCTTCGTCCATGCCGCACCGCCGGGGATTTCCCGGTACAGCACGTCCATCAGAAATTCCAGCTCGGGCGGGTTCAGGCTGGTCGGCGTTCCCCCTCCAAGATATACGCTGGTGACCGGAATGCCATATTCGCGCAAAAATCGGCCGACCGCCACAAACTCTTTTTCCAACGCTTTCAGAAAATCATGTGCGTACGCATGCTTCTCCTGCATCGAGTACGCGGGGAACGTGCAATACGCGCAGTGAGTCGGGCAAAACGGGATTCCGATGTAGATGCTCACCTGATTGGCCAACTGATAAAGATCCGGTACTGCCCGCAACTGCACGTCCGCGATCTCCAGCAGCAGATCGATCCGGTCGGGCGAGATGCGGTAACCGTCCGCCAGCGTCTTGCGGATTTCGTCCGGCGTCCTGCCTTGTTCCAGCATGCCGTGCACCAATTTTAAAGGGCGGACTCCGGTGAGAATCCCCCACGGCTGCCCCGCCCCGGTAAAAGCGGTCAGACAATCATGGATCGCCCGCAGAACCGTCTGTTTCGCCCGTTTCCGGCGGACGGCCTGTTCCGCGCCAACCGGCAGTTGTTGCTGATCAGCGGCGGTGGAGCGCAACTCCCCTTTTTCCAACAGTTCAGCCGTTGCACACAGTGTCCCGTCGGCATCCTGCAACCGCAGCCGCAGTTCCAGATCGGGATCGCCCGTATGTTCGAACGTCACACTCCCGTCTTCGAAAAACAGGCTGGTCATTCCCTCGACTTCCGCAGTAAAATCGAAGCCGATTTGGTTGACGTAAATCCGCACAGGCGCCGCCCCCTTCCGCTAGATTGAGTCTACTCTGGCGCCGCCCCTGCGTCAACCTCTGCCGATCCGCCTTTTGACCGCTTCCGTCTGCTGCCGGCTCATCCCCAGCTCAGCCGCCGTTTCGATATCTTCCAGTAAGGGAGACGGAGCCAATCGATCGCCTGCATCCCCGGCCACCATCCGTTCGTTCGCTGCTTGTCTGGCCTGTTGCCGCAAACTGGTTCGCATGAACATCGCCTCCTTCGATGTTCCTAGTCTGCACCGCTCCGTCAGGAAAAAAACGGACTGTTACAGCGGAAGCGGAATGAATCAACGGCTACTCCAAAAAAATATGCTCCGGATGCGGATGGCTCAGAAAATCATGATGCGAGATCGACCACCCGTATGCTCCGGCGTAGCGGAACAGGATCACATCCCCAATCCGAACCCGCGGCACAAACACATCGCGCGCCAGCACATCGTTTGGCGTACACAGTTCGCCCGCCACCGTTATGGCACTGTCACGCAGTTCCGGACGGGGAAACGGATAATGCCACTCCTCAACCGGCACGACGGTAAAAGGATGGCTCTGCTTCCATGCGGCAGGCAGGCGGAAATGGTGGCTCCCGCCGCGCACTACGGCAAACTGCTTGCCGTGATTTTGCTTGATATCCACCACTTCCGCCGCGTAATAGCCGCATGCCGCCGTCAAATACCGCCCGCATTCAAACAAAAGGGAGCCGGCGGGCAACCCTTGATCCTGGCTTACAGCGCCCATGCGAGCGGGTTCCATCATGCCGGCGAGCATCTCCTGTTCCCGGATCATGCGGTCAAGCCCGGATGTAAAAGCGTCCCAATCAAACTGCTGCTCGACATCCTGATAATTCACCCCGATTCCCCCGCCCGCGTTCAGATAGGACAGGGGGAGGCGAAACTCGCTCGCCCACTCCTGCGATTTGCGAATGCAAAGGTCGACAAACCGAACGTGCCCGGCCGCATCCAGGTTGTTCGACATCGAATGAAAATGGAATCCCTGCAGATCGACATGCGGTAACCGCCGGGCAAGCCGAATGGCTTCCGCTACCCGCACTTCGTCGATGCCAAACTGTGTCGGCACTCCCGCCATTTGCAGCTGAGCCGCGGAAAGCGGCCCCCGCAGGTTAACGCGAAGCAGGATCGGCACCACCGTTTGCAATTGACCGGCGATGTACTCGATCCGTTGCAACTCGTGCAGGCTCTCGACATGCAGCAGACTGACTCTGTACCCGATCGCTCCCGCGATCTCGTCGTCTGTCTTGGCGGGGCCGCCGAAGATGACAGCGATCTCCAGGTCCACCGCCCTCACCTTTTCGATCTCCCCTAGCGAGGCTGCCTCAAAACCGTGTACAATCGGGGCCAACGCCTTGAGCACCGGTGCTTCCGAATTGGCCTTCACCGCATAGAACAGACGGCATTTTGCGGGCAGCGTGTCAACCAGCCGCGATACTCGGCTACCGCACTTACGAGGATCGCTCCCAGCGGAATCAAGCCGCGATCCATCAAAGCGCTGATATACTTGACCTGCACGAAGAGTGAATCGGAATGGACGAAGCGTTAACAGGTTGGCGGGCAGGCGTTCAAAATACGATTTGCATACATGTCAAAAGGGGTTGCCCCTGTGACAACCCCCTCACATTCTACTTCAAAAAATACTTCTCCAAATCATCCAGCAGCAGGTTTGCCGCTTTAACGCCGCCGGCGGTGTTCCAGATCACGTCGTTGACCTTGTACGCCTTGCCGTTCTTGACGACGTTCAGGTTTTTCCACAACGGATCGTTGGTCCACTCTTTTTCCGCTTTCGACGCTTGGCCGTTGCCAGTCTCATACGTGTAGTAGAACAGGATGTCGCCATCCATGTCCGGAATCCGTTCCTTCGTGACATCATCGGCAAACGCGTCTTTGTTCTGTTTTTCCGGACGAGCGAAGCCGATCTGTTTCAAAATGATGCCGGCGAACGTGTCATTGTAGTAAATCCGCGTACGATCCGGCATAAAGCGGACCAGCGACACTTTCGTTTTCAACTTGTCGCCCGCTTTTTTCTTGAAGTCCTCGACCCGCTTGTCAAAATCGGCGATCACCTTCTCGCCTTCCGCCTTCTTGTTCAGCGCTTCCGCATACAGCCGGAAGTTGTTTTTCCACTCGCCGCGCAGCGTTTCCGAAAATACGGTCGGCGCGATCGCGGACAATTGCGGGTAGATTTTTTCATGGCGCATTTTGTTGCCGAGGATCAGGTCCGGCTTGAGAGCGGCGATCTCCTCCAGATTCGGCTGCGGCTCCGTCCCCAGCGGCTTGACCCCTTCCATTTCCGGTTTAATGTGATCGTACCAGGGATCCCCCGTCCAGGACTTGACCGCTCCGACCGGCTTGACGCCGAGCGCCAGCACCGCTTCCGTTCCTTCGTTCGTCAGCACCACCACCCGCTTCGGCGTGCCTTTGATTTTCGTTTCGCCCATCGCGTGTTTGACCGTGTACTCACCGTTTTGGCTGGCCGGTTCCGTTTTCGCCGGCGCTGCCGTTTGCTGCACGCCGCACCCCGCTGCAACCAATCCAACTGACAGGAGCAGCCCGAACAACCCGAAAATCGGGTTTCGTTTGAAGTATGTACCTACCGACATGTTTCTCCCCCTCGATTCCGCATAGTAATTGATAATGATTATCATTTGCATTTTAAATCCTAACCGATCCCTCGCCGTTCGTCAAGATCAAATGATAATGATTTTCAAACTCATTGACAAATCGGGAGCCATATGCCTAAACTTTGGTATGAAAGCATACGTTTTGCACCGAATGAGTATTTTTGCCAGGAAGAAGGATTTGGCATGACGCATGTTTTGCCGTCGGGGAAACGGAAGATCTTCGGATTGTTTCTCTTGTTTCTGATATTCATCGGCGCCGTTCTGGCGAGCATCGTGTTCGGCGTGATGGATATAAGCTGGAAATCGGCGATTGAAGCGTATACCCAGTTTCATGGAACGAACGAACAGATCGTGATCCGGGAGGCCCGCGTCCCGCGCGCGTTGATTGCGGCGGCGGTCGGAGCGAGCCTCGGCATCGCTGGCGCCCTGTTGCAGGCGATGACCAAAAATCCGCTGGCCGATCTGAGCATTTTCGGCATCAACTCGGGCGCGTCGTTTTTCGTGGTGGTGGCCGTGTCGCTGTTTTCCGTCAGTTCGCTGACACAGTTCACCTGGATCGCGTTCGTCGGCGCGGCCCTCAGCGGAATGGCCGTCTATTTTCTCGGATCGATCGGAAAAGACGGCTTGTCCCCGGTCAAACTCACATTGGCCGGCGCAGCGATGACCGCCCTGTTTTCTTCGCTGACACACGGGTTGTTGGCGGCAAACGAAAAAACGCTGGAAGAAGTGCTGTTTTGGTTGGCCGGTTCGGTGGCCGGCCGAAAACTGGAAATGCTGTGGACGGTCCTCCCGTATATGATTGTCGCTTGGCTGCTGGCGCTCGTCATCGCGGGCCCGATCAACCTGCTGATGATGGGGGAAGATGTGGCGAAAGGCTTGGGTCAACGGACGCTGTTGGTAAAAATCGCAACCGGCCTATTGATCGTCCTGCAGGCCGGCAGTTCGGTGGCGGTGGCCGGACCGATCGGTTTCGTCGGGCTGGTGATTCCGCACATCGCCCGCTTTCTCGTCGGAATCGACACGCGTTGGGTGGTTGCATACAGCGGGCTGCTGGGTGCGGTCCTGCTGCTCGGAGCGGATGTGTCGGCCCGTTTGATCGCGATGCCGAAAGAGATGCCGCTGAGTGTGATGACCGCTTTGATCGGGACGCCGTTCTTTCTCTACGCTGCGCGAAAGGGGTTGGCCCGGTCGTGAAAAAATACGTTTCGTTTCGCATCAACCGGCCGCCTGTTTCGATGCTGCTCGACAAAAAAGCGGTCTGGGTCACGTTGGCGCTATTGATCGTCACACTGCTGGCATTGATCATCAGCACGGGAATCGGCACGCTAACGATCCACCCGCTCGATGTGGTGAAAGCCCTGCTGGGAATCGGCTCGGAACAAGACCGGATGATCATCCACACGTTCCGCCTGCCGCGCAGCCTGGCCGCCATGCTGGTCGGGGCGGCATTGGCGGCAGCCGGTGCCATCCTGCAAGCCGTCTTTCGCAACCCGCTGGCTTCGCCGGACATCATCGGCATCACCGGCGGCGCATCGGTGGCAGCAGTGGCTTATATCACGCTGTTTGAGACGGCCAGCATCCGCTGGCTCCCGTTTGTGGCGTTTCTCGGCGCGGCATTGATCGCGCTGCTGATTTACGGTTTGGCCTGGAAAAACGGGGTCACTCCGCTCCGTTTGGTGCTGATCGGGGTCGGGCTGGATTTTGCGATGCACGCATTGACCACACTGCTCCTGGTCAGCGGCCGGATTCATCTGACGAGCAAAGCAAAAATCTGGCTGACCGGCAGCGTGTACGGGACCGCTTGGCACGATGTCGGCACCCTGTTCCTGTGGACGCTCGTGTTGATTCCGCTCGCCTTCGTTTGCGGCAGAAATGGAAACGTGCAGCAATTGGGCGACGAGCTCGCGACGGGCGTCGGCAGTGCCCTGCAGCGGCAGCGGTTTTTCCTGTTGTTGATTTCGGTCGGCCTGGCCGGTGCGGCGATCGCGATCGGCGGCGCGATCGCATTCGTCGGACTGCTGGCCCCCCATATCGCGCGAAAATGGGTCGGTTCCACATTCGGCGCATTGCTGCCGGTTGCTGCATTGGTCGGTGGGCTGACCGTGCTGCTGGCCGATTTGGTGGCAAGGACCGCTTTTTCGCCGGTCGATCTGCCTGTGGGAATTTTTACGTCGGCCATCGGCGCTCCATTTTTTATTTACCTGTTGTATCGCAACCGCCATCAGTAAGTGAGGGAGGGGAAGCTCATGCAAACGCTGGAAACCCGGGACCTGACGTTGTCCTATGGAGACACCGTCATCATTGACCAACTGAATTTGCAAATTCCAAAGGGAAAAATCACCGTCTTCATCGGCAGCAACGGCTGCGGAAAGTCGACCCTGCTGCGGGCGCTCGCCCGTTTGCTGAAACCGGAGGCCGGTTCGGTGTTGCTGGACGGCAAGGCGATCGCCAAACTGCCGACGAAAGAGATCGCCAAACGGCTGGCGATTCTCCCGCAATCGCCGGTTGCCCCGGAAGGGCTGACCGTCCTGCAATTGGTCAAGCAAGGCCGCTATCCGTACCAGACCTGGTTGCAACAATGGTCGGCGGAAGACGCGGCGATGGTCGATTTTGCCCTGGAAGCGACCCGCATGCAGCCGTTTGCCGAACAGCTTGTCGACTCCCTGTCCGGCGGGCAGCGGCAGCGGGCCTGGATTGCGATGACGCTGGCGCAGGGCACCGACACGATTTTGCTGGACGAACCGACGACCTATCTGGACATGGCTCATCAGATCGAAGTGCTCGACATCCTGTTTGAGCTGAACGAAAAGGAAAACCGGACGATCGTCATGGTGCTGCACGACCTGAACCTGGCTTGCCGCTACGCCCACCACATCGTGGCGCTGAAAAATCGGACCGTCTACGCGCAAGGAAAACCGGAGGAAATCGTGACGGAAGAACTGGTGCGGGACGTGTTCGGGATGGACTGTCAGCTCACGCAGGATCCGATCTACGGAACGCCGCTCTGTATCCCGTATGGGAAAGGGAGAATCGTCACGCGAAAACAGGCGGCGGCTGTCTGAACCATCGGAAGCGGTGGAGGATGGAGTACAGGCTGAAGGGAGGCCCGTCATGCAGCAAACCGTTACTCTGTCAAAAATCCAAGTCGAGTTGCTAAAGCGGGGTCTCCAGATTCCGCTTGAGGTGGAGCCGGTGGACGCCCAATCACAAAGGACGGCCAACCGCCCCCGTTCCGTTTCGCCCGAGCCGGCGGACGGCAGCGATACAGGCTCCTCCGGAACTTTCCGCCCGATCCGTACCGCTTCCTCGCAGGCGGCCATTGCCCAGCATGAGCTGGACGCGAGCGAAACCGTTTCGGTGCAGCAACTGCTTGCGGGCAACACGTTGCGGCTGGTGGTGGAACGCGTCGCCGACCGGATGAATTCCAGCAACCGGTTGGCAGCCGCTTCCCTGTTCCAAAAGCGCTACGCAAGCGTTCTGCTCGCTTCCGTCCTGCATCCGCTGCTGTCAGCCAACATCGGCATCCTGGCGGACGCTGAACAGACTGCGATTCGACTGAGGGAACATCTGCCGGTCGCCATCCGGTTTCTAGAATCGGTCGAATGGTTCGACCTGTCGGTTTGCCACCGGCGGCCTCCCGCAACGGTTCGCGTACCCCGGCGCCTACCTTGGACAAGCCGGGGACCAAAATCAGACGAGACGGAAGCGCAGATCGTCATCCATGCGAGTCCGCCTCGGACAAGCTGCGGGCAAAAGTGTTGCAAGCGGTGTTCGATGGCAATCTGGGCCGGCTGATCGACCGAATCGCTGGCGAATTCGGCCTGTCTCTGGCGATTATGTGGGGAAACGTCGGCAACTATGTGGGATATTTGAACGAACAGTACCAAGGGGCTTCCCGCACCACACCCGAATTGAAGCAACACCTGGAAGCATTGCATACCAGTCGGGGATTTGAAGCGCCGCCTCTTCGCTCGACCTATCAGACCGTACGGCTGCATGCGCTCACTCCGCCCGAGTCGGTGCGGGTGCGTTCCACCTGCTGTTTGTGGTACCAGTTCCCGGGCAACCGCCCCTGTCTGACCTGTCCTCGCTTGGACAGCCAGGAGCGAGCCAGGTTATGGATCAAGCACCGGAGAAATCCACCTGCAAAAAATAAAGGGACCCGGTTACCGCATTGTTACCGGGTGTAGTTTTTTCACACTTTCCGCACAATAATTTCCGATACCCCCCTGGACAACGCCCGGTCAATGGCAGCCAGGATATTGTTGTGTTCCCTGTACGTTCCCGTTTGCACGCCGTCTTCAATTACCCGGTAGCCCAGATAGGGCGGTGTCGGCGGTACATAAGGAACGCCAAACGCTTCGCATACCCCTCTGACGATCGCTTCCACCAGTCCGCTCTTGAATACCGCATCTTTCAGCTTCTCCGCATCGGCTCCATTATCGATAAATCCCAGTTCCAGCAGTACGGCCGGCATAACCGTTTCCCGCAAAACGGCAAAATCAGCCTGTTTCTTCCCGCGGTCGGGCAGCCCATTGCTCACAAAATATTCAGCTACACGGCTGTGGATCACGCTTCGAATGCGACCGGTTTCACCATTGTCATAGCCGTCCATCACATACGATTCAAATCCGCTGCCGCCTCCCGCGTTCAGGTGATAGGAGATGAAATAGTTGGCGTGCGCGCGGTTCGCCATGTCCGCCCGCTCGGAAAGCCCTATGAATGTGTCGTCCGTTCGCGTCATAATCGTTTGAAAACCGTGAGCTTTCAACCTTTCATTCGCTTTCAGGGCAATCTCCAGCACTACCGTTTTTTCCTGCAGCCCGTTGCCTTGCGCACCAGGATCGGTACCTCCGTGTCCCGGGTCGTTGCAGATCAGTATCGCCAATTTCCGTCCCACCTCTCAGCTTTTTTTACAGTGTATGGGAGGTCAAACCGGTTTGTTCGGATTTATTCCAGTTGAGTTCACGCACTTTCGGGGAAAATAATGAAACAGGCCAGAGAACGTTTATCCTCTGACCTGTCCCACAGCTACTTCTACCACGTTTTCATCGTTACCGCACCACAATTTTCTTCGGATGTTCCTCCACCACGCGGCCGATGACGGTTGCCCACTCGACGCCGTTGAGCTTCAGGGCGTCAACCAGTGCATCCGCTTCTTCCGCCGGCACGGACAGCAGCAGCCCGCCGGAAGTCACCGCATCGCACAAAATCTTGCGCGTAACTTCGTCAACCGACTCTGCATATTCCACGTCGTCCGCCAGCCACTCATAGTTGCGGAACGTGCCCCCCGGGATGATGCCTAGCTCCGCCAGCGAATACGCATCCGGCAGCATCGGCACCGCTTTCGCGTCGATTTCGATGCCGACGCAGGCGCCGCGGGCCATTTCCGCCGTGTGTCCAAGGAGGCCGAAGCCAGTCACGTCGGTGCACGCATGCACCGTGAAGTGTTGCGCCGTCTCCGATGCCGCCTTGTTCAGTGTCGCCATCACCGTTTCCACCTGCCTGATCGCTTCCGGTGTGGCTTTCGCCCGCTTGATGGCCGTGGTCACAATGCCGACACCGATCGGTTTTGTCAGCACCAGCCGGTCGCCCGGGCACGCTCCGGCGTTGGTCCAGATTTTGTCCGGGTGGACGATGCCGGTAACCGCCATGCCGAACTTCGGATCGGAATCGTCGATCGAATGACCGCCGACGATCACCGCTCCCGCTTCCCGCACTTTGTCGGCGCCGCCGCGCAGGATTTCCGCCAGAATCTTCTTGTCCAGCTTGCTGACCGGGAACCCGACGATGTTCAACACCGTCAGCGGCTTGCCGCCCATCGCGTACACATCCGACAGCGCGTTGGCGGCCGCCACCGCCCCGAACATGTACGGATCGTCCACAATCGGCGTAAAATAATCGACCGTCTGTACGATCGCCAGTTCATCCGTCAGCTTGTACACCCCTGCATCGTCGGATGTATCAAGGCCGACGAGCAGGTTTGCGTCTGGAATGTTTTTTGGTAAGTGGCTCAACACTTGAGCCAGGTCCGCCGGACCGATTTTGCAGCCTCAGCCGGCTTTTTCCGACAACAGCGTCAGGCGGATCGCCTCCGCCGGCGTCACCGCGTCACCCGAGCCGCTTGCAGGCTTCCCGGACGCTGTTGATGCATTCGTCAATTTCTCGGGGAAAAATCGTTCTGACATCGAACAGCAAAGCCTCCTTTCGAATGGTCGTCATCACCGGCAACTCGACATGCCGCAACGCGTGTTCCAACACGTTCAGGGAAAACGGAGCCGTTTTCACCGCCACTAGATAGGTCGGCAGATCCTCGGTCGGCAAACTGCCGCCGCCCACCTGCGACATCCCCTCCACCACTTCGACCGCCGCTTTGTCCTGGAAAACGGCCCGCAGCCCTTCCGCCAACCGCTCCGCTTGCCGGTGCAATTCTTCCTTTTGCCGGGTAAGCAAATAGAGCGTGGGGATCTCGTTAAGCGCCCGCTTTTCATCGAAATACAAGAGCAGCGTCGCTTCCAGCGCGGCCAACGTCAGCTTGTCGACGCGCAGGGCGCGGGTCAACTGGTTTTTCTTGATCCGTCTAATGTATTCGGCTTTGCCGGCAATAATCCCCGCCTGGGCGCCGCCCAACAGCTTGTCCCCGGAAAACGACACGACATCCACTCCGGCCGCAATCGACGCACCGACCGTCGGCTCGTCGCCGATGCCGAATTTTCGCAGGTCGATGAGCGAGCCGGAACCAAGATCCTCGTACACCGGAACCCCGTGTCGGTGGGCCAGTGCCACCAGCTCGGCCAGCGGCGGCTGGTAGGTGAAGCCGACGATCCGGAAATTGCTCGTATGGGCCCGCATGATCAGGGCGGTCTCTTCATCGATCGCCTGCTCATAGTCCCGTTCATGCGTCTTGTTGGTGGTGCCCACCTCCACCAGCAGCGCCCCCGACTCCTTCATCACTTCCGATACCCGGAAGGAACCGCCGATCTCCACCAGTTGGCCGCGCGAGACGATCACCTTTTTGCCCTTCGCCAACTCTCGCAACACCAGCAGCACGGCTGCCGCATTGTTGTTGACGACCAGCGCCGCTTCCGCGCCCGTCAGCCTGCAGATCAGTTCCTCCACGTGGTCGTAACGGGAACCGCGCTCGCCGGTCGACAGATTCAGTTCCAGATTCGAATACCCTCTTGCCGTACGTTCGATCGCTTCCAGCGCCGTTTCTGCCAGCGGGGCTCGTCCCAGATTGGTGTGCAAGACGACACCGGTGGCATTGATCACCCGACGAAAATGGGGCTGAAATTGCTGGCGCAGGTACTGTTCGGCTGCGTCAAGCAACTCCTCCTCCGCAATTTCGCTCGTCCGGCGGCCGGACAAAATCTCCTTCCGCACCTCCGACACCGTATGAGCGATCGCTTCCGACACCAGGTCGTGCGAGTAGGATTCGATCAACCGGCGGCTGGCAGGATGATCCAGCAGCCTGTGAACAGCCGGCAGCTTGCGCAAAAGATCGGTCTTCGCCTCGGCTGGCATATCCTCACCTCAACAATCGGAAATGCAGTTGATACCTATTTTACATGAACTGCCCAAAACATCCAATCTCACGATCGAAAAACGGGAAAGCACATCCGGTGATTGATTGCGGGAACGCGGCCACTCCGGCCGCGGGCAAGCCTGTCAGCCAACGTTCACAGGCTTTCTTTGCGTTCAATCTGTAATTGACTGTGCCGGCAAGCTGTTTATAATGGTAGAGGAATGCAAAATCGGAAGGAGTCCTATTTATGTCGGAGAGCACTTATATCCTGCTGTTGGTCATCGTCACGTCGATCGCCAACATATTGGGCGGAGTGTTGATTACAGCCCGCAAAAACTGGTCGCGCAACGCACTCAATTCGTTCATGGCGTTAGGGGCCGGATTCTTGCTGGCGATCGCCGTCGTCGATCTGCTTCCGGAAAGCCTCGCTGTGGCCGAATCAAACGGATACTATGTATTGCTCGGGTTCCTCTCCGTCTACCTGTTTCAGCATGTGGTTGCCACCCATTTTCATTTTGGGGAAGAGACGCATGGCGGACATCATCACAGCTCCCGTATCGGCATTCTGATCGGCATGTTGACACATACGTTTTTTGACGGGGTAGCGATCGCTTCCAGTTTTGAAGTGGATCTTGGGCTGGGGGCGCTGGTGTTCTTGGCGGTGTTGGTGCACAAAATCCCGGATGGGTTGACAATCGCCTCGATCACGCTGGCAAGCAACGGCTCTCGCAGACAAGCGTTGCTCTCGTCCGTGTATCTCGGCCTGTCCACACTGCTGGGCGCGCTCTCCGTCGTCTGGCTCGGCGAATTCGCGCATTCGGAGGCGCTGATTGGCGTCGCCCTTGCCTTTTCGGCCGGCGTCTTCCTCTATGTCGGCGGCACCGATCTGCTACCTGCCGTCAACGCGACGGAAAACCGGAAATATTCGCTGTTCGTCCTGCTCGGAGTCATCCTGTTTCTGATCGGCGCATTTGCGTTCCACGGGCTGGGTCTGAATGAGCATGAACCAGCTCCGCATCAGCAGGAACACCATCACGCACATTGATCACCGCATCGGCCAACACCACCATTAGCCTTGATGCAGCAAGCCGTCAGTACCGTCCAGATCACCTACATGCCAAAAGCCGCTGAATCGATCCAGCGGCTTGGTTTAGCTGACTTGGTGGATGCGCGTCGGTTGCAAAATGGGAATCGGTGAGGAATTTCGCTTGCCGGAGGAGGTAACGATCTGCTTGAACACGATCTCTCCCTCGATCTCCACGTTTTCTCCGCTCGCTTGCGGAATCAGCGAATCCTCGCCAAGCACAGGGATAATTTTGATTTTGTCTCCGTTCACCAGCAATCCGTCATCGATCTCGAGGAACGCGATACAATTGATGGTTCGGTCGTCCGTGTCGAAGTACGCCCGTTTCCGCACGATTTTTCCTGTGATCTTCACGTTTCTCCCCCTCCTCCTTCCATTCTGACATTTGCGGTACAATTCAGTCAATAACAATGTGGCCAGGCGCGAAAAAAACGACAGGCCCCGCCGGTTGGCGGAGCCCCGCAGTCCGGTCGAACCTGCTGCAAGCGCATTTCCGTCCGGCCGTTGGCAAAGCGCAGGCTGTTTCCCAAACGATCAGTCATCATCCTTGTCGTTCTTTTGGTGCCCTTTGTGTTTTCCTTTGTCTTCGCGCTTCTCCTTCGCTTCCTTCTCCTTGCCCTTCGTTTCCTGCTTGCCTTCCACGATCGCCTTCAGTTTCTCTTGATCCAGCTCAATCCGCTTGCCGCCGACCGTTTCCAGTTCAAACTCCTGCAGCGCGAGAATCGCTTGTGCGTGCAGTGTCCCGTTCGGATCGGCCAGCACTTGCTGCAGATTATCGAGCAGCTGCCAGCGGGTGAGGAATTGGTTGGTCATCTCTTTTGCCTTGTCGCCCGACAGGTGTACCTTCACATCCCCGATCTCGCCGTTCAACCTCGGCGTTCCGTTCCCTTCCAGTTGATATTCCAGCTTCAAATCGCCACGGTCCGACTTCGCGTTGATTTGCAGCTTGCGGATCTGGTCGATCGACAACGGTTGATTCGCAGCAGATTGCGCAGCCGCCGACCGCTGCCCGGTCGTCGTAGTCGCGGACTGTTCCCCGTTCGTTTGAGTCTGCTGGGGTTCCTGCTGCACCAAAAACGGATTCGGAAACTCCGCCTGGGAAGACGCCGAAGTGCTTCCGGTTGTTGCGGTGGTAGTGCTGGTATTGGCGGTTGCCGGTTCCGCTGGTTTCACTTGCTCGATTGTAATCGCCGCCTGCCCGGTCGATTTTTCGTCTGCAAACGCATAGAAGGAACTGCCAAGGACAAGCGGCGCCGCCAACAGCGTGATTTTGGCCCATTTTTTCATACCGGTCAACTCCTCTCCTCGCTCCCATCCTTCTGCCATAGAATTCGCAGCGTGCTGCCGCTAAATGTCCGTTTGCGGAAAAATTCCCGGGTCCAGCCGACAGAAGACCCCGGCAGCCTGGCAACTATCACCTGGCTTCCCGGAGTCTTCCCCTGATCAGTCCTATTCTAAAATGTACTCAACAGTCGCGGTTCCTTTGTATTGTTCCGTAGCGCTCAGCCAGCCACGCGCTTCCGCCGTCCAGGCGCCGGCCGCCGGATTGGGGACCGTTGTCTGTTCGCTCGTGGTGGCACCCTGGGCGGATTGTCCGGCCAATTGCTTGTTGGGATCTATACATACGACTCCCGGTGTGGTCCATTCAATCTGCACGGTGGTGCTGACCGCATTCCGGCCGATCGCAAAGTTGTGGGAATCGGATGCAGCCAAGGGCGTACCGTCAACGCTCGGTCCGAACCAAAATGTCCTTGACCACATCAGGCTGCAACTCCGGCTTCGCCTCCAGCATCAAAGCGGCTACTCCGGCAATATGCGGGGCAGCCGGTAGACGCCCTGTCGAGACGATATCCACACCGGGAGCGGTGATTGTCGGATGATAGATCGGGTCGCCCGGAATCCCCCGCGAGGAAAAATCGGCCAATTTTCGATCGCGTAATCAAATCCTTTGCGCGTTTCAAACTCCCATCTACTCTCCGATTTATTGATAATTTACCCTACATTCATAACATTTGGGAGATTTCACGGTTTTTTGTCTATTTTTTTGGCCCTCAATGGGATCAAAACGATATATCGGAAATAAATTCTTGCATTGTTTTGAATGTTTTGTCACCATAAAGAGTAAACAGGCATCGAATCTTAAGCGATCCGGAATGTTCGGCCGCATGTTGTTGCAAATACCGATACAAGGGGGAGAGGATGATGAACAACGGAATCCCGCTGACAGATTTATTTCAAAAGTGCGGGAGGAAGCTGGCCGAAAAGGAAAAATTGCTGATCCTCCTGTGGGAAGAACAGGCACCGGCGGGCAAACCGGAGTCCCAATGGCTGTTGGACTTTTTTCTGAAATCGTTGCCCATGTTGCAGGAGGCAAAGATCGACTCTATGATTCAGAATTTCTACTACCAATGGATTCTGCAGTTTTTGTCACCGCCCGATCCCTTCTTGTGCGCCGGCTGGCTCGACAGTCTGGAACAGGTTTGCCTGGCGGTATTGTCAGACGGTCAACAGAAGGCCGATTTTTCCGAATGGCAGTGCATCCGTTCGCTGTTCAGCAGGTGGAAAAACTTCATCCTTGAAAATGGGCATTGGGATGACTCCGCCAACCGCAACGGAGGGTTTTTGTCCCCGGTGTTTTCATGGCCGGCCGTGCAAACCCTGCCTTGGCTGGCGATTCTGGCAGAGGACTCGGGCATCTTCCGCGTCCGTCACTGGAATCCAAACCCGCTGTACGAAAAACAATGGCTCTCCCTGCGTCCTATGGTCGCAAGCCTGGTAGCAGCGTCGGTACGTGAGCTAGCGGGGCAAATCACCGAATTGCTGCACGGGCCGGCTTGCGAAAAAAATGTGACACTCTGCCCGTTCGTCTGGAACAGCCAAATTCTGTATCTATGCTACGTACAAACCTCTCCTTTGCACCACCCGGAAACCATCATACCAATCGTCACCCAGCAGCTTCGATTGAAAGAATATATTGAAACAAAGCTGCATGAACGGAATGAATACATGTCAATCGCCCAATTTAACAGAAGCCTGATCAGAAGCCGCGATTTTCACGAATTGGCTGCTCGAATTGCCACCGGGTTTGTCACCCATTTGCCATTTCGGCGATGTGCCGTGTTTGCCTACAATTCGAACAATTACGGCCAGGGGATCACAGGCTTTCAGGTGGACGTGCGGCAAATTCAATCGATCACAGAAAAAGTGGAACGGGTTCCCGCGATCAACAAAGCTGTATTGACCAAACAGCCCTATTACACCGCCAAAGCGCTGAACGAATTTCCCCGACAATATGTGGAGCAGTTTCGTCTGCTTTCGACTGTTGTTATTCCGTTGCTGAATGATTCGCAGGTGGTCGCCACCGTGATCGCGGATTGCGGGGAGAACGTGTATTTTCAAATCGATCCTAACACGCTTGCAAAGGCGAAAATATTTGGCAGCGACGCGGGAAAAATGTTTAAACACTTTTTATCCCTCCGCCGCCCCCCGATTCCCGCTCTGCCCCCTGCGGAACAGGCAGTGGCGGCCCATCCGCTGACGGCAAGAGAAATCGAAGTGTTGGCCCTGATGGCAGAGGGATTGACAATGAAAGAAATTGCCCACCACCTACATATCAGCGAATTTACCGTTCGCCACCATATCTCCTCCATAACGCAAAAACTGGGAGCGAAAAACAAGGCGCAGGCAGTGGCGCTCGCAGTCAGGCAAGGCGTTATCCAATAAACCCGCCAACAAACTGCCGTAACGGATGAGAAGACCAATCGGTCGGTTGCATTCCAACGACACCACGTCGCCACAACCGCTGTCGAACGCAAAGGCCTTAACCTGCCGAAGAGGTTAAGGCCTGGTTTGTGTCCGTTTTAATTGGCAGCAGGTTCCGCAATGCCGATCGCTTCCAGACGGTTCCGGTACTGCTGCAGGGAATACTCCAAAAATTTGTCGCTGTCAATTCCCACGGGATTCGGGTCAAGCACATAGCTAATCGTAATATGAATGTTCGCCAGATACTGGTCAAATACAGCGTTAATTCGCTCTACGCAAGCGGGATTCCGCTCGATCGCCTCCTTCAGAAAATCCATCCCGAACGTGATGTGCCGCCCCTCGTCGATTCGCAGCTGTTTGATGCCTTCCATCAGCCCCGGCAGAATGCCCCGCCTTTTCGCCATTTCCTCCAGCGCGTAGTAGCCGGATTCCGCCAGCAGTCCTTCAACCACGCCCATGTAATGGGTAACAGCATCCACGAGTGCCGCCTCCCGTTCCTCATCCGGTCCGTTTATAGCGTCGAGCAGAGCACGGGAACGCCGGTCCAGATCGGCTTCCAACACGCTGACAAACTCGGGAATCATGTAGGTGGAGGTGTCAAATTGTTCCCCGATGCTTTGGAAGAAATACGCAAACAACTCGGCATGCTTCGCTTCCTCATGCATCTGGGTGGTCAGAAATGCCTTTTGATCAAATCTTGGCATTGCAATAAAATACATCGCCAGGTTTTCGTGCACCGACAATTCGCCATGATAAAACAAAGAGCAGATCTTCCGGATTTGTTCCTTTTCGTCCGCATCGAGCCGTTTCCAATCCTGAGCGTCCTTGGAGAAATCGATTTTCTGAGGATCCCATTTGCCAAATTGTTTCGCCTTCTGGTATAAATCAAACGGTTTTGTCTCCGTTACATCCAATACGGTCGCCAGTTTTCCCGCCATGTTTCTCATCCTCCGTTTTGGTCTGTCTCAGATCAGTCCGATCTGTCCGATTTTTTGAATGTAATCATTGATGATATGCGCTTTGATGTCATCGACGTCAATCCCCAACAAGGCAGCCGCTTCCCGGTGGCCGCCAATCGTCTCATCGAATCTGGGAATCCAACGGTCGAGGCAAGCAAACAACGTTTGATTCCCATTCCCGTCCAGCTTAGAAATGATTTCCACGATTCGTTGGAAACCGGAAACGGCCATTTGTTCCGCCAATTCCAGCAAAATCGACACCGTTTGCCTGATTAGCGGCTCATTGCTGGTTTCTACGATCAGCCGGTACATGTTAACAAATACATGAGCCATTTTCCCACCTCCCCGCACTCGTGTCTTTTGTACTGCGAAAACAAAGCACACAATGTGTTGCTCAGCGAGTTCAAATTGGCGTTAGCCAGGTCTAACCGCTGTGCGATGCCGGTCAACTGGGAAAAGTACGTTCGTCAGGCCTGCCGCCAACAAACAGGTCTCCCTTTTCGCGGCGGAAAAATCCGCTTTTTTTACTTTCAGAGAGATGGATCATGGCGCGAATCACTCCCTGTCAATTGGCATACCGTATCAACCGCTCTCCTTGCCCGCTGTGTACCCCGAGATGCTCCTGTTTGGCCGCTTCCTCGATCCAGCCGAACCCCCAATAAGTGCGGGGCACGTCCGAAAAATGCTGCTCCACAATTGTATCCCCGTCCACCAGGGGACCGCGGCCGGATGCGCGGTTCATCATCACTACCGCTTCCACCCGTTTTATGCCTTTGTCCGGCTGGAAACTTCCGTCTCCGTAACCCGCCACGTAGGACAAAAGAATCGCGGTTTGAATCGCGTCATGTGCCCAATGGGAAGGTTGGACATCGGCAAACTGTCCGGGCAAACTGTCTCCGTCTTGCAGGTGGATCACCGTAATTCCATTCATCTTCAACACGACGGAAGTCATTTCGGCTCTGGTGATCGGCTGGTCCGGCCGGAAGTTTCCATCGGGATAACCCGAAAAGATACCGGCTTCAACCACAGCTTGAATATACGGAAATGCCCAATGGTTGGCATCCAGATCGTAGAATTGCCGGATCTGTTTCGCCGCTTTTAATCCTTTGATCCTAGCCACGATCGTTGCCATTTCGGCCCGTGTCGTCAAATGTTCCGGCCGGAATGTGCCATCCGGATAACCATCGATAAAGGCGGAATGTTGCTTGGCGCCGACTGTGACCGAACTGGGCTGGGACGAAACCTGCAGATTGCCAGCTTTCAGCACCGCGCGGTTTTGGATGACCGTACCCGGCGGAATCCGATTGAGAACCTGTACCAACAATGTTTTTATGCTTCCGGTTTGTGCCGCCAGATCACCGAGATTCCAGACTACCGTGCGGGTTCCGGCATCATACGATGCTCCCGGAGCTGCCACAAAGTTCACCTGCTCCGGCAGCTGATCAAATAGCTGAAGATTCCGGAATTTTGTGTTGCTGACATTGTTAATGGCGATCCGGTACGTAATCGTGCCTCCCGGGGCCACCGTATCCGCATCAGCCATCTTAGACAAACTGATGGTGGCGCCGGTGTCCGATGGATTCGGTGTAAGCAAGTCTGTCAAATTGTTTAATGCGTCGTTGACCGTTTGCGTGGCCGGGTAGAGCACACCGTTCAACGGGTTGTTGACCGGATCAAGCAATCCGCCACCGCCGTTTGACAGGTTCGAAAGCCCGCCGGTAGCGTTTGAGACCGAATTCAACGTGCTGTTCACCGTGTTTGTGACCTGGTTCAATCCTCCGTTGACAATGGTCGATGTCGAATTCAGGACACCGTTGGCCAGTTCAGTGACCGGATTCAAAAGTGTCAAGATACCCTCTGATTGGTTACCCGGCTGGTTCAGCAAACCGGAACTCCAACCAAAAGCTGCATGAGCATACGGAACAGGCAACAAAATCCCGGTCAAAGCCACAACGACGAGAATTTTTCGCACCGCATTCCCAAAATGTTTCATACCCCTCACCCCAATGCACTTCTTTGATAAACCCCTGTTTCTAAACTCCTCTTGTTAAAAGAACATCATCGGTTTCTCATTGAGATCGACGATCACCGATTTGGTTTCCAGGTAGGCTTCCAGCGACCGTTCCCCCAATTCCTTGCCGAGACCGCTCTGCTTGTACCCCCCGAACGGCGCCGTCGGCGTCAGTACCTGGTAGGTGTTGACCCACACGGTTCCCGACTGGATCCGCTTGACAAGCCGCAGCCCCCGTTTGATGTCCCGGGTCCATACGGCCGCCGCCAGCCCGTAAATCGTGTCATTCGCCTGCCGGATGACGTCTTCCTCATCGCTGAAAGGAAGCACAGCTGCCACGGGACCGAAAATTTCCTCGCGAGCGATCGCCATGTCCGGCCGGACACCGGCAAAGATCGTCGGTTCGATAAAATAGCCTTTTGGCAAATGGGTCGGACGGTTGCCTCCCACCAGCAATTCGGCACCATCCCGTTTTCCCCGTTCGATGTAGCTTTCGATCTTGTTCAACTGTTCCTCGCTGATGACCGGCCCCAAATCGGTGGTTGGGTCGGTTCCCTGCCCGACCTTCAACTTGCGGGCCATCGAAGAAAGCGCTTCCAGAAAGGGCTCGTAAGATTCCCGTTGTACAAAAATCCGGCTGCCAGCCTGGCATACCTGGCCGGAGTTGAAGAAGATGCCGAACAGGGCGCTCTGGGCCGCCTCCTCCAAATTTGCGTCATTGAACACGATATTGGGGGACTTGCCGCCCAACTCCAAAGTCACGCGCTTGATATGTGGGGCGGCGGACGCCAAAATATGGCGGCCTGTCGCTGTCTCTCCCGTAAACGCAATTTTCGGCACTTCCCGATGAGCTACCAAAGCTTTACCTGCTTCATCACCGCCAGGAACGACGTTGACCACACCCGCAGGAACGCCTGCTTCTTCGCAGATTTCCGCCAGTTTTAAAGCGGTGAGAGGCGTCTGCGGCGCCGGTTTCAACACCATGCTGCAGCCTGCGGCCAGCGCCGGAGCGATTTTCCAGGCGGGCATCAGCAACGGGAAATTCCAGGGTGTAATGAGTCCCGCCACGCCGATCGGCTCCTTTAGCGTAAACACGAAATGTTCGGGCGGGGCACCGGTCAGGGAAAATGGCAGCGTTTCCCCCTTCACCGGCTCCCTCATGGCCCAGCACAATCGGCACCGGCAGCGGCAAATCGGCCGTGATCACATGGAGGTCGCTGTGGCAGATGCCGGCCGCTTTCATCCGGACTTTGACTTCCCCTTTTTGCGGTTCCCGCAATTCCACTTCCTCGACAATGATTCTCTCCCCATAGTTTCGTAGCACGGCCGCTCGCATAGAATGCCCCCTTTTTCTTGCAACGATTGCAACTTTCTTGGATCATTATACCGGCAAGTCGAAAATACCGAATCGTCAAAATATACGATTTTTTATTGTCGAATTGCATCGAAAAATTGACCTTCGCCTTCCCGTCCACCTTTCCGGCCGTCTCCGCTGCAATCACGCGGGCCCGCACCCCATTCTGTGGACGGGCGCTGAAAACATTGGTACCATATCGGAGATGGGAGGGATCGCGATGAATCGCACAAATTCGGAGCGCTACTACGAGGAAGCGCAGGAGTACATCGTCGGCGGCGTCAACTCTCCGTCCCGCGCGTTCAAGGCGGTCGGCGGCGGCGCACCGGTGTTTATGGAACGGGGCAAAGGTGCTTATCTGTGGGACGTGGACGGCAACCGGTATATCGATTACCTGGCAGCGTACGGCCCGCTGATTCACGGCCACGGCCATCCGCATGTGGCAAAGGCGATCGCCCGGGCGGCGGAAAACGGGGTGCTGTACGGGACCCCGACGACGCTGGAGATCGATTTTGCCAAGATGCTGCAGACGGCGATCCCGTCGCTTGAAAAAATCCGCTTCGTCAATTCCGGCACGGAAGCGGTGATGACGACCATCCGTGTGGCACGCGCCTACACCAAACGGGACAAAATCATCAAATTCGCCGGCTGCTACCACGGCCACTCCGATCTGGTGCTGGTGGCGGCAGGTTCGGGGCCGTCGACGCTGGGCATCCCCGATTCGGCCGGCATCCCGCAATCGATCGCAAACGAAGTGATCACGGTGCCGTTCAACGATCTGTCGGGGTTGGAAGAGGCGCTGCATCACTGGGGGGAACAGGTGGCGGCCGTGCTGGTCGAGCCGATCGTCGGCAATTTTGGGATCGTGCCGCCGGAACCCGGTTTTCTCGAAGGTGTGAATGAGCTGGCACACAAGCACGGGGCGCTGGTGATCTATGACGAAGTCATCACCGCCTTCCGCTTCCACTACGGCGGGGCGCAGGATCTGCTGAAGGTATACCCGGACATGACGGCGCTCGGCAAAATCATCGGCGGCGGCCTGCCGATCGGCGCCTACGGCGGTCGGCAGGACATCATGGAAAAAGTCGCCCCCCTCGGGCCCGCCTACCAGGCCGGCACGATGGCCGGCAATCCGGCTTCCATCTCGGCCGGGATCGCCTGCCTGGAAACGCTGCAGGAGCCGGGAACGTATGAGCGCCTGGACGAACTGGGGCGGATTCTGGAAGAAGGATTGTGGAACGCGGCGAGGGAATCCGGTCACCCGATCACGATCAACCGGATGAAGGGGGCGTTGACGGTCTACTTCGGGCGTACCGAATCGGTACGCAACTACGCGGATGCGCAGGCGACCGACGGCGAGCAATTCGGCCGATTTTTCAAGCTGATGCTGGACGAGGGGATCTGCCTCGCACCTTCCAAATACGAAGCGTGGTTCATCTCCACCGCCCATACGCGGGACGATATCGACTACACGATCGCAGCAGCACGCCGGGCGTTCGCGAAATTGCCGAAACAATAGAAACCGGGGCAGCAGGGTTGTGACAGGGTCTCTGCCGATGCAGAGCCGGACAACCGTCTATAGCGGCAGTCCCATCTCGTTGTCTTACAGGGTCTCTGCAGATGCGGAGACCTTTTTTTGCCAGAAACCGCTTTTCCTACCAACCGTCATAGGTCGTTCGCCGGCATCATTGTGTGAAGCCGGGCGGCCTGCCCGTAATTCTATAAAGGCAGGGAATGAAAATCGGTGTTCAGCTGCTCTCGCTGCACTGGGTCTATCTCCTATTTATTTTGTTGATCATCGGTGTGATGGTGTTGCGGCGTCACACGAGTCTGGTTTGCATCATTGGCATTTTTGCGATTTCGCTGCGGGCGACCGGTTCGCTCGGGAAAAAGGATTCGAATTCGGGTTCAAAGTGTTCGGTCCGGTCATCCCGATCGCCGCCTTCTTTTACAACGGCATCGCCACGCTCACCGCGCTCGGCCAGATCGCGGCGGTCTGGATTGGCGGCGGCACCTTGATTCCCTGGGCACTCATCCCGGCGGCCGCGATCTGCGGCGTCGATCCGTTCGAACTGGCCCGCCACAACCTGCGTCTACCATTTGTTGAACCTGTTCGTATTCATCCGGCCGATTCATGTTAATGAACACGCGGCCCGTGTCGATCTCAGCCGGAAAATCGGCTTCCGTTACCCGTTTGACACGCAACTGTTCCAGCAAATCGGTCATTTTCAGTTGTTCCGCCTGCAGCAACCGTTCGATCCGGTCGGCGCAGCGTTTGTGATAAACGGCGAACAGCGGCTGTAATCGCCCGTCGATCACCGGAACAACCGCATCCACCTGAACGGGCCGCTCCGCGGCGACCGCCTGTTCCAACAAGAAACGGCCCGCCTGCCCCGTCACCAACGGCATGTCACAAGCAACCACCAGGTTCCACTCATAGGCAGAGGCTCTCAATCCGGCTTCGATGCCGGCCAGCGGCCCGCGGCCCGGATAACGGTCCGTTACCGTTTTTTCCCCCAGGAACCGGTACGCAGCAGGATCATTGGCAACGATCACAAAGGGGACCCGACTTTCCTCCTTTTTGTGCCTTCCCTCTGCTTCGTGACCGCTGGCCACTCCCTGACTACCGGACACCGCCGCTGGCCCGCCGACAACCGCTTGTTTCAGTTCGTCCCGAATCCGCGCAATCACCGGTTTGCCGCGGATCGTCAACAATGCTTTGTCGATTCCCATGCGGCTGGATTTTCCGCCTGCCAGGATGATGATTCCGTACTTTGCGCAGCATCCCCCTGCTGCCAATGACCTGCACCTCCCTCAAAGAATTAATGTTTTCTTCGTTTTTCTCGCCATTACACATGTTTTCATCTTTCACGAACGAAGCGCTCCTTTTACCTATATTCCATTTCACTTGTTCGGTTCCCTTTTTTCTTGAACTGCCACCGCTAAGCTTGTAAGGAACTTGTCATCCGCATAGACATAGAGCCTTCCAGTTGCCGGCTTTGTTTACACAACAAAACCCAACGTGCAATATGCACGTTGGGCAGCACAAACTCTTAGCCCGCGCTCATCTCCAGTTCTTCGATTCTCTTTTCCACATACCGGGTGTCTTTGTAAGCGTGATAGGTCTCCGCTTTTTCCACAATGACTGCGGTGTTGTATTCCGGGATGCCCGCGTATTGTTCGTAGACGCCTTTCGGAATCAGCACGTTCCCTTCCGGCCAGTGGACCTCGATGTTGCCCGGTCTCACGTTCTCAAACTTGGCGCGGCCGTGAAACGTTCCATGCTCGTTGTAGACCACGATCGCTTCGCCTTCCCGGATGCCAAGCGTTTCCGCGTCCGCCGGGTTAATCAACACGTCATAGCGGTCCGCGTTGTTGAACGGATCGGTTTCGCTGTAGATCATCGAGTTGAATTGTTTGCCGCGGCGGGTGGTCACATAAAATTGTCCTTCCGGTTTCCGCAGTTCCGGTAACTCGATCGGAATCAGATTCCCCCGCCCGTCCGGCGTCGGGCAGACCCCGCCTTCACACAGCCAGGCGCCGCCCCACTGGAACACATCCCCCTGTTTTTTCAGATGCTGGATGCCGTCGTAATTTGGAGCCGCTTTCGCGATCTCATCGCGGATTTCCTGTGTGTTGTGGAACCAGATCAGGTGCTTTTGCTCCGGTTTCACACGGGCGGCGAGGTCGATATAGATCTCCCATTCAGGACGAGCTTCCGCAATCCTCGGTCCCTTGATTTCCGGGGAAAAGTAGACCATTCGCTCGGTCGAGGTGGACGTTACGCCGCCCGGCATCTCGTACCGGGTCATCGCCGGCAGCACGATCACCGCTTCTTTCGCGTCCACCAGCGTCGATGTGTTGAAAATAATGTCCTGATGCACGCGAATGTCCACATTTTCCAAGCACTCGCGGACAAATTCGGGGTCTGGCATCGTCTCCAGGAAGTTCCCTCCCGATGTGTAGAACAGCTTCAGCTTCCGCTCGTGATCCTCCGGCAGCAGCGCATTTTCCAGCGTCACGCCGACAATGTCGCCTTGCCACTTCGGCAACTCGAATCCCCACACCTGCTCGATCCGTTCGATGTCCGTGCTTTTGAAGTCGCCGCCGGGCAGGCTGAACGGGTCGGCTCCCATCTCGCCCGATCCCTGCACCCCGGAATGGCCCCGGATCGGCATCAGACCGCAGTGTTCGCGGCCCAAAAACCCGCGCAACAGCGCCAGGTTGGCCACCTGCGAAATATTGTCCGTACCAAACCGGTGCTGCGTCAGCCCCATCGACCAGACGAAAACCGCCGATTTCGCTTCCGCCAGCAGTTTTGCGAATTCGTACATCCGCTCCCGCGACAAGCCGGATGATTTCTCCAGCGTCTCCCAATCGTATCTCGTCACGTGATCTCGCAGTTCTTCGAAACCGTTCACATGTTCCCGTACGAACTCGTGGTCAATGGCCGACCCCGGCTGTCGTTCCTCCATCTCGAACCAGTGCTTCATCACACCGTTCATGAACGCGATGTCGCCGCCGATGTTCACCTGGTAAAAATCGTCGGCGATTTTCGTGCCAAACAAAGCCGATTCCGGAATGGAAGGAATCCAATACTTTTCCATCGCCGGTTCATGGTACGGGTTGATCACGATGATTTTGGTTCCCTTGCGTTTCGCCGCATACATATATTTGGTCGAGACCGGCTGGTTGTTGGCGGCGACGCTTCCCCAGAACACGAGCACATCGGTGCCGATCCAGTCTTTGTAATTGCAGCTTGACGCGCCGATCCCAAGCGACCGCTTCAGCGCCGTCTTCGACGGCGAGTGGCAAATCCGGGAGGCATTGTCGATATTGTTAGTTCCCAGAAACCGGGCCACTTTCGCCGCCACATAATACGATTCATTCGGCGTTCCGCGCGAGGTCAGATAAAAGGCGAGTTGTTTCGGATCGATCCGCTTGATTTTATCGGCGATCAGATCCAGCGCCTCATCCCAGGAAATGCGCCGGAACTTGCGCTCCCCGTTGCAGCGGATGAGCGGATACGGGATACGGCCCAATTTGCGGAGGGCAGTAGAGTCCATTCTTCTCAGTTCGTCGATATCGGCGTGAATCACCTCCGGTTTCATCGCCGGCATTGTGTTCAAACGCAGTACATTCAAACGGGTCGTGCAAAGATGCGGACCGCTCAAGGTTTGGTCATGCAGGCCAGCTACTCCCAGCGCGCACCCGTCGCACACCCCCTGCGTCAAAATTCGCGCCGCATAAGCGAGATTGTCCCGGTTCTCCCAGGCAACCTTCAAGGTGTCCCGAATGTGATGCGGTTTGATTTTGCCGAGTCCAAACGGTACGGGGCTGACCCACAGTTTCGGGTCAGGTAGCTTCGGCAGCCGAATCGGGCCGGTATGTTTTGTCTTTCCCATGCAACATCACTCCTGTGCCAGATGATATGAACCAGAAACAAAAAACCACCGCAAAATCCTCTTTTTCCACGCGAAAGGAGAAAAAAAGAGGGATTTCACGGCGGTTAGTCTTTAGCAGGTTCGCTACCAAGTGCCAACTGCCTATTCATCCATGCAAAATTTTTGCTCAATATTCTGGTCGAACACGAAGATCGACATCCCAAAATCCCGTTCCAAATCGATATCGACAAACAAATCCACGAACTTGGCCCCGAGCAGTTTTTCCATTTCGACCGGAGGGTGCTTGCGATAGATTTGCTTCACCAACTCCGTTCGGGCCGAGCGCAGAATCTGTTTGCCTCCATCGGCACTGGCAATGAACTTCTCGACTGGCGTCAGGTTGCCCTCCATCTCGCAGATCGCCCAGTTCTTGCAAAACGTGGTGGTGATTTTGGTCGGGCCCCTCCCCAAATGCCGCTTGCGATACGCCCGCACCAAATTGCTGAATTCGGCTTCGTATTTGTTCATAGTGCCAACCTGTTGACGATTTGGAATTTCGTATTTACTCTTAAAAATATAATAGCATGAAACGTCACACATCACAATATCGGTCGCATCGTCTGCTGAAAAGGGAGAGGTGGAAGACCAATGGATGCCACAACCAAAAAGACGATTCTCAAATACGACGGCGGCGGGCTTGTCGAGCAGATGGACGAGATCGTGACCGAATACCCGCTCACCATTGTGTTGAACGGCAGCGAGTTTGCCACGCTCGTTTGCACGCCATCCGACCTGCGCGATATGGCGATCGGATTCCTGGCGTCCGAAGGGATTATACGCTTTCCGGACGAGATCGAGTCGGTCACAATCGATGAAAAGCGCGGCTTTGCCTATGTGGAGATCGGCAACAAGCAGCCGGTCGCCGCGGAGTTTTTCTCGAAGCGGTTTATCGGTTCCTGCTGCGGCAAAAGTCGGCAGTCGTTCTATTTTCACAACGATGTAAAAACGGCCAAGACCGTCACGAGCAAGGCGCAGGTGACGATCGAGCAATGCTTGTATCTGATGGAGTTGTTGCAGCAAAGCTCCTCCCATTTTCAAAACACGGGCGGGGTCCACAATGCTGCCCTCTGCGACAGAGACTCGCTCCTGATCGTGCGGACCGACATTGGCAGGCACAATACGTTAGACAAAATTTACGGACACTGGCTGCAAAACCGGTTTTCCCTGCATGACAAACTGATCGTCTTCAGCGGCCGGGTATCGTCGGAAGTGCTGTTGAAGGTGGCCAAAATCGGAATCGGCATCCTCATCTCTAAATCTGCCCCCACAGACCTCGCCCTGCAAATGGCGGACGAACTCGGCATCACCGTCGTCGGCTTTGTGCGGGGGCAGAAACTGAACGTCTACACGCATGCTCAGCGCATCATTCACTAGCTCTTGGTTCATCTCACGATTCGCTGCCTGATGTCCATATAAAGCTGCTCGTAAAACGATTCCTGATAGACCGCTGGGCACCGGTCGAATCACTTGTCAGTTTGTATGCGAGGCACAGTTCCCGCCCAAACGTTTGCCATCTCGCCTCCCTGTCCGCTCGCTCGGCTTTCTTTGTCTGCAAAGGCTGCCCCATATATTCTTCGAGAATCGCCTTTAAGCCAACGCTGCCAAAGCGGGTTTGCCCAATCGCCTGTTCCACATCTTTTGCCGAGATGGTGACGTCCGAACCGGCTTCAAAAAAACGGTTCAACAAACCGGTCAGCGCCTCTGCTTCCGGGAACGACAAATTCTTCAGCTTGATCTTTCCGCCAAAACGTCCAATACTGCGGTATTTTCGGTACAGCTCCGAAAACAACCGGTCGTACCCGTTTTTTTTGTGTCCGAAAATAATGAACCGCTTGCCGCAACGTTTCCTTTTGCCGCAATGTCTCTTTGTCCTGCCCATTACTCATCGCCCCCACCTTCCTGATCGATTCCGGCAGCCACCTCTCTGTCCAACGTTGCCAACTCTGCGGATTCTGACTCCTGGGTGCCCGGCCCCCCGCTTTCACCATCCAGCAACTGCAAAACCAGACCATCCCATCGATAGCGAACGACGGTTACGTAGTCCGCGTTTTTCGGGCGGATCAACTGGCAGATCGACAGGCTGGAGACGGTGTCGTAATCGCCCCACAACGCCTGCGGGTTCATGATGTAGTTAAATCTCGAACTGGGTGACTTCCAGCGATCCGCCGTACGATTCGCCAAGGCTCTCCAGTTCTTCCACCAGCCGTTTCAGGCGAATGGTGTAGGCTCGCCTGGTACCAGTACCTTTTTTTCTTGAAATCTTCGATCTTGGATACCTTGATTGTCTCCGAACCAGGTTTCCCCCACCCATACAGCTGCTGCAAGTCCTGATGCAGCAGCTCTTCCGTATACGCGGCGGCGTCTTGCGGATCCATCCGCTCCCGAACCGCGCGGTAAATCTCCTCCGGTTCAGCCGGTTTCAGTATCGTTGCTGCTGTTCGTAAAAATACCGAAGAATGGCACGGTATTGGTAGGAGTTGTCCTGCGCCAGGTATTTCGCTTCCAGCAGCAGTTTGTACGGGTTGGGGGAGCGTCTTGTGAACAAAAGGATCACCCTTTGGTGAAATTTTTTCAAGAAATCGAGTTCCTGCATTCATTGTTACTACAATTGTCCGGTTGTTCGCTGCCGGCAGTTATTTTCCAGATGTGCAGGCGAATTGGGTGAAGCATAAAAAATCGGCATAAAACAAACTTCTGGCGAACCAGAGATTGTTTTATGCCGGCAATTCGAGGCTATTCATCGACATCGATTTTGCGGTCGAAAATAAACACGGATACCGCCATATCTTCTTCCACCTTAAAATCGGAAAACAGATACAACAGTTTGGCCCCGACTACTTCCTCCATGCCTTCCGGTACCTTGTCGGCGTACACCCGCTGGATCATTTTGGTGCGGGCCGTGTGGATCATATCCGCCCCTTGCGGCGTCTGGGCAATGAACTTTTCGGTCGGAGTCAGGTTCCCGTGCAGTATCGAGATCGCCATATTGTCGACAAAAGTGGTTTTGATCTTCTCCGGCCCTTTACCGAAATGATCCTTGCGAACCCGCCGGACGATCTCATTGAACAGCGCCTCTTTGTTCTTCACTCCGCCAATTCACCCCGATTGAGCAGATCCTATCTATCAGTATACAAAAACAAATCCGGTAAAAAAAGGTACGTTATACCTAGTCAGTGCCGCTTACCCCGCCAGATCGAACTTGCGGGGATGGTTACCGGCCCGCAGACGTTTGATGTCCAACCGGATCAGCAACGAAACGGTCAATGCTGCGCAAAACATGACCGCAAACACATACAAAGTGCCGGTGTAGCTGTTGGTCGTTTCCCGCAGCCAAGAGGTGAAAATCGGTCCCGCCAGTCCGGCGGCCGACCAGGCGGTTAACACGTATCCATGAATCGCCCCCAACTGCTTCGTCCCAAACAGATCCCCTATGTAGGCGGGGATCGAAGCGAAGCCGCCGCCGTAACAAGTCATGATCAGGAACAGCAGAACTTGAAACAGCAGCGCATTCGTGGAGGACGGCAACAGAAAAAATGCAATGATTTGGAGCACGAAAAACGCGGTGTACACATTCGGCCTGCCAATGTAGTCGGAAACGGATGCCCAGCCTATCCGCCCCGCTCCGTTGAACAATCCCAATAACCCGACCATCGTCGCAGCAGCGATCGGCGTCATGCCGGCAATCTCCTGCGCCATCGGCGAGGCGACAGAAAGAATCGCGATCCCGCAAGTCACATTAATGAACAGCATGATCCACAGGTACCAAAACCGCCGCGTTTTGACCGCTTCATTGGCAGTCAACTGCGAGAGATCCTGGTTCACCTTTTTGGCACCGGACTCCACCTGTGCCTGAAACCCGCGAGGCATCCAGCCTTCCGGCGGCGGCGACAGATACTGGGCGGCGGAAAAGATTATGACGAAATAAACGCTTCCCAGAACAAAGAATGTCTCGGCAATGCCGACCGACTGAATCAACCGTGCCATAATCGGACTGCTGATCAGCGAAGCGAAACCAAATCCCATAATCGCCAAACCGGTAGCCAGTCCACGCCTGTCAGGAAACCATTTGACCAATGACGAGACCGGTGTGATATACCCGACGCCAAGCCCGATTCCTCCCAGCACGCCGTAAAACAGATACAGAAGCGGCAGCGATCCGAGTTTCACCGCCAGACCGGAACCGATGATGCCGAGTCCGAAAAATATCGCCGACAGCGTGCCCGATCGCCTCGGTCCGTGTTTCTCGACAAAATGGCCGAGGAAGGCGGCCGATAGCCCGAGGAACAGAATGGCGATACTGAATGTCAACGACACCTGCTGCAGATTCCAGCCGAATTGCTTCATCAGCGGCTTTGTGAACACACTCCAGGCGTACACCGAGCCGATCGAGATGTGGATGCCGACGGCCGCCGCCGCAATCAGCCAACGATTTTTCACTTGTTGCACGTTTGGATGACTCCTTTCCCATTTCGAGATTTTTCTGACCACCGGTTGCAGCCAACAGGTACCAAACTGCTCTCTCACCCACTTTCCCGATACGATGAGGCTGGCACTTCCCCAAAAAAATGAAAACCGACATAAAACAAACTTCTGGCGAACCAGAGATTGTTTTATGCCGGTAAATACTCCTACAACCATCCGTTATAGCAGCACCAACCTAGCAAACGTTCCGCAATAGCCAACCAGCGAGTTTCACAGGTTGACCATTTTTCTATATTTTACAACCGTCTGCCAAATCTGTCAAAATGAAATCCCTGTCTCCTTGTCAACAGCATCGGGAAAAGCAAAACGCCCGGTTTACCGAGCGTTTGTCGCGATTTATTTTTTCGGTTCAGCCGGTTCCGGTTTAAGCTGGTTAACTTCCGGCTTCACTTCCGTCTTTGAGATGGTGGAAGCGTCGTCATCCGCCAGTCCTTTTGTCGCATCTTTAAATTCCCGCAACGTGCGGCCGAACGCGCGGCCGAGTTCCGGCAGCTTGCTCGGTCCAAACACGATCAGCGCGATAATCAAAATCAGCACCAAACCGGGAAACCCAATTTGTTGAAACATGCTGCTTCCTCCAAATCGTTGTGTGTACTGGTTGCTCGAACACATTATATACCATCGCTGGCGGAATGAACAGGCTTTCCGCTGACAAAACTGTGAACGTTGAAGGGCAGCAGGGAATGGTGATCCATAGAATTTAACGGCGCGAATCAAGATAGCCCGGCCGCTCGATTTCGCCCCGCAGCAGCGCGATCTCTTCTTTGTAGCGCCCTTCCGGCGTTTCCAGAATAAGCGGCATGTCCTTTAACAAATCATGGTAGACAATGCGTTTCATCGCTTCAATGCCGATCGACCCGAGGCCGATGTTCTCGTGCCGGTCCTTGCGGGAACCGAACGGGGTTTTCGAATCGTTGATATGAAACACTTTAAGCCGGTCGAGGCCGATGATGTCATCAAATTTTTGCATCACCCCGTCAAAATCGTTCACAATGTCATAGCCGTACGAATACATATGGCAGGTGTCACCGCAGACGCCCAGACGGTCTTTGTGCTTAACGAGTGAAATGATTTCCGCAATCTCTTCGAAGCTGTTGCCGACTTTTGAACCGTCCCCCGCCATCGTTTCCAAACAGACAAACAGGTCTTCGTCCCCGGTCAGGATCGCGTTTAACCCTTCGGCGATCCGCTTGACCGCGTAGCTGGCCCCTTGTCCAACATGCGCGCCCGGATGGAACACGAGATATTTGATCCCCAGATAGGATGTGCGCCGAATGTCTTCCCGCAGCAATTCCACCCCATACTCCCACGTGTTCTCAACCGGTGACGCAAGATTGATCAAGTAGGGAGCATGCACAACCGGATCGACAATCCCGTGCTGCTTCATCAGCTCCGCCGCTTCATCCCGGTTAAACTCCTCGATCGGCCGGGCCTTGCCCCCGCGGTTTGAGCGGGTGTAAATCATGAAAGTATTTGCATGATACGAAATGGTCTCTTCAACGGCAGCCAGCATGCCCGTCTTTGCAATCGAAACGTTTGCGCCAATCTTTAACAACCAGATCCCTCCGACCCCCAGCAGATATGAAAAAGTTTGAGTTAAAAAAATGGAGCCGCGCCCTGGGCACGACTCTTGTGTGGTCAACCATTACATTACATCCGCCAACTTGTCGAGCAGGTCCTTTTTGGACATGTAACCGACAAGAGTCTTCACGACTTGGCCGTTTTTAAAGACCAGCATGGTCGGAATCGACATGATTCCGAACTTTTGCGACGTAGCCGGATTTTCGTCGACGTTCAGTTTCGCAACGGTGAGCTTTTCGCCATATTCGGCCGCAACCTCGTCCAAAATCGGTGCGAGCATCCGGCAGGGACCGCACCATTCCGCCCAAAAATCGACCAACACCGGCTTGTCGGATCGGATCGTTTGTTCAAATGTTTGATCGGTGATTTTCACCACTGCATTTGCAGCCATGTGAGGACCTCCCTGTATGCCAAAAAAACCAGCTAGATTCAAAATTGAACCATCGCGGGAACGATGTTCCCTCCGCCATTAAACGGCGATCACTTCCTTGATTTCGGGAACGGCCGCGCGAATGGTGCGTTCAATTCCCATTTTCAGCGTCATCGTTGACATCGGGCAACCGCCGCATGCGCCCACCATGCGAATGGTGGCAATGCCTTTTTCCGGATCGACATCCACCAGTTCCGCATCCCCGCCGTCCGCCATCAGGCCCGGGCGGATTTTATCCAGTGCGTTCTGCACGCGTTCACGCAAATCTTCCATCGCAGACACCTCCATAACAATGGATCAACCATACCGCTTGCTAGTATCACCAACTAACGGCAACACATTCGCAAACTCCAAGCGAGTACCTTGTTCTAATCGTAGTATATGCGAATGTTTTCGATTCGTATGTGACGATCCTTACAAAATACAGTATAGCAAACCCTGCACCGCTTGCAAAGCCCTCGGCCCTGCCGGGGAATCAGGCAGTTTGCTCTCCCACCGCATTGCATGAAAGAGGCTTGTGACGGTGCATTCCCCAATACGGTCCGCCAGGTTTCGGACCAGGCCTTGCACAAACCGGCCGAATAAGAGAAACTGGGAGTGAAACGGAGTGGAGAATGCATGGAATCATTTGAACTGGTCCTGGCCCGCGAGCTAATTCAAAAAGAGGGGTACGCATGGTTTCCGCCGGGCGTGCTGTTTCCGGAAACGTCTCTGTTCAAATCGGACGGGCGGCGGGGAGTGCTGCTTCGGCTGGTGCGGGGCTTCCCGGAACCGGTGCAGGCGCTTCTGGACAGTTCCTTCGCCCGCGCCCGCGACATCCTGAGCGAACACCCTCTGAGCGGCATCACGGTAGTTCAACTGATCACGTTTCCGACCGCTCCCGACGAACGGCTACAACAGACTTTGAAAACGCTGGAGCGGCATGAAATGGCGCCTGATATAGCGGTGTACACCGCCTGGCTCGATCTGGAAAGCAAACGGTTCGCCTCCAACCTTCCCTGGATCAGCAAAGGCATCCTGCCGGAATCGACCGTGCTGGCCGCCGCCGACCGTACCGATCAACCGCTCCCGCCACAGGAACTGCAGCAACAAATTCTGGAGACGTTGGAGCGGCGGGACACAGAATGGCGCAACGTATTCGTGGAGACATCCTCGAAAGCGGTCTATTCCCTGCTGGCAATCATGATCGGTCTGTTCGCCTGGATGTGGGCGGCCGGGGCGGGGGATCCGTCCGCCGTCTTGATTCGGTTTGGCGCGAAGGTGAACGAACGGATTCTGGCGGGCGAATATTGGCGGCTGGTCACCCCGATGTTCCTGCATCTGAATGTCCTGCACTTGCTGGTCAACGCTTTCGCTTTGTATTCGTTGCGGAATGCGGAGTGGATTTTTGGCAGCAACCGGTTTTTGCTGATTTTCCTGCTGGCCGGCATTTCAGGCAATGTGGCGAGCTTCGCCGCGTCGCCGTATCCGGCCGTCGGCGCCTCGGGCGCCATTTTCGGAATTCTCGGCGCCCTCCTCTACTTTGGAACGCAGCGCAGGGAGTTCTTCCGCCGAACGATGGGCAGCGCCATCTGGACGACGTTGGCGATCAACCTGCTGTTGGGCCTGATGATTCCGAACATCAGCAACTCGGGACATATCGGAGGACTGGCTGGCGGATTTTTGGCCGCGGCGGCGGTCGGATTGCCGCAGCAGCCGTTTCGGGCGCACCGCCTGCTGGCTGCATCCGCGCTGTTCGGTCTGCTCGGGTTCGGCATTTTGGCCGGTTTTCACCTTTGACGTCCCCCATGCAGAAGCAACTGGACAGCTCCGGCATCAGATTACGATTCCATCCGGTTGCCGTTCAAATGATAAGATGATTTCGACAGATAACGGTCAGAAAGGCAAAATTTGCAGCTCTTTCGGATAGGCGGTCAACACCTCGGCGCCCGATTCGGTGACGAGTACGTCATCTTCGATGCGAACACCGCCGACATCAGCCAGGTAGATGCCGGGCTCAATCGTAAACACTGTTCCCGGCAGCAGCCGCTGCCCATTTTTTCCGTGAACGGACGGCGGTTCGTGGATCTCGATGCCAAGGCCGTGCCCCACCCGGTGGGTGAAAGAATCGGCAAATCCGGCCTCCGCGATCACGTCCCGGGCCGCCCGGTCGACGGCAGCCGCTTCCACTCCCGGCTTGACCGCCGCGATTGCAGCTTCATTCGCTTTGCGCACCGCCTCATAGATTGCCCGCTGCCGATCGCTGGCTTCGCCGACGGCGACCGTGCGGGTGATGTCCGAGCAGTACCCCTGCCAGACAATGCCCAGGTCGATCAACAACAGATCCCCCCGGCGGATCTCGCGCGTACCGGGTGCCCCGTGCGGCAAAGCGCTTTTCTCGCCGGCCAGCACCATCGTGTCAAACGCCATCCGGTCAGCTCCTTGCCGTTTCGCAAACGATTCGATCGCCTGCACGATTTCATATTCCATGCGGCCCGGCACAATCTGGCTGAAGGCAAAAGCCACCGCTTCGTCCGCCAATCGGGCAGCGCGCCGCATCAGTGCCAGTTCCTGCTCATCCTTTTGCAGGCGCATCGCGGTCAACCGCTCCTCCGCGTTGACAAAGATCGAACCGGAAAAATGGGCCTGCACCTGTTCCGACCTGGCCACCGACATGTGGGTTTTCTCAATCGCAATCCGCCCGATTCCGGCCGGATCGCACCCCAACAGTTCAAGCAGCAGCCTGACAGCGTCATCCTCATCACCATGCGTATGCACGGGCAGATCGCACACCGCCTCCGCCTTGTTCCGGTCAAGCACCGGCACGT
The DNA here is from genome assembly GCF_000376225.1 of Effusibacillus pohliae DSM 22757. Lineage (NCBI taxonomy): Bacteria > Bacillati > Bacillota > Bacilli > Caryophanales > Alicyclobacillaceae > Effusibacillus > Effusibacillus pohliae. The sequence continues at coordinate 35,495 of NZ_AQXL01000135.1, read as the reverse complement.
ACAAAAAAGGCTCGCCTTGCCGGGGAACGACCACCCCCATCCACCGCTCGTGCGGATCGCCGTAAAATCCGGTCAGGTACATCACGTTGGCCGGCGATGTGACAATCGCCAGATCGATCTTGGCTGTTTCCATCCACGCCAGCAATTTTGAGATACGGGCCCGGTAATAGGACATTGCTACCACCCCTTCGCCTGTTTGCCGCAGACCCTCTTTATTGACGCTCGTTGTGCAAAGTTTGTTGCTTTCCAGACATCAACTTTCCTCACCTAAATGTACCGCAGTTATAGGCATATGTCAGCAAAAACAATTTTTTGCAATAAAGAGCCTATCCAAAACGGGTGGATTAAGGAAGGCATTTTTCTCCGGCGAGTCTCCTGCTGGCGGCTGCCGGGGATGCCAATCAACAGGACGGAAGCCCCGTTACGCGGAGAATCGGTCCACGCCATCGCGGGTTGTTTTGGTGATCCGGCCCTCCGCTTCCAGCCAGTCAAGATGCCCGATCGTCTCCGACAAAACAAGCGGTAGCTGATCCTGATGCTTCGGAAACAGTTCCAACGCCAGCTCAAGAGCGGTTCGTTCTCTTTCCGCCAGCAGTTCCACGATCGTTTCCCCCCGCCGTTCCTGTGATTCGAACCGCTTGTCGATCAAAGCCGCATGCTCAAAAATCGGCTCGCCATGCCCCGGCAACCCGAGCCGGATCGGCAGCCGCTTCAATTTTTGCAATTCCGCCCGGTACTGGATCAACGGCTTGACCCGCTCCTCATCCGGCCGGACGGAAGGTTCCAGGAATGCGTTGGACGAAATATGCGCGATCAGGTGATCCGCCAGGATCATCGTTTGATCGGCCGCCCGATACAGCGACAATTGGGTCTGCGAATGACCCGGAGTGTACACGACCCGCCAGTCAGGATGCGACGGCAGCACGGCTCCGTCTGCCAACACTTCATCCACTTCACACGGATGGCCGAATGTTCGCAACGCCTGGTAAGCGGTCATAATCAGCTCGATCTGCGTTGGAAGCAAACCGGCCCGTGCGTACAGGTCCCTGAAAAATCGGTTTCGCCACTCGACAAACCAAGGCTCCTCCCGCAGCCAAACGGCCGTTCCCGGATGGGCGAGCACTTTTGCGCCCGTTTCCTGCCGCAAACGGTAGGCCAGCCCCGTATGGTCCTCATGAAAATGGGTCAGCACGATCTGTTTCAAATCGGACAATCGGTAGCCGGCGGCTTGAAAGCCGCTGATCAGCACGTCCCAGGCTTCGTCCGTTCGCGGGCCGGTGTCGATCAGCGTCAGCCTGTCTCCTTCGAGTAGATACACATTGACATCCCCCACCGGAAAAGGGGTCGGAATCGCGAACGAGACGACGTCTCGACAGGGTCGTTCCAATTGAATGGTGTTCGGCATAGCGGGATCCTCCTAAAACTGAATGACTCTTCATTCAATTTTAGCACTAAATCAGGAGGAATGCCACATTCGGGCATTCCTCCACTAACCGTTTATGCCGGCAACTGAGTCTCTTGCACTGAACCCGCAGCCTCCGTACCAAACTCTTTTTCCGATTTGGAAATCACTACCGTAGCTACCCCGTTGCCGATCAGATTGGTGATCGCCCGCGCTTCCGACATGAAGCGGTCTACGCCCAAGAGCAGCGCGATTCCGGCCACCGGCACCATCGGGAATGCGGTCAGCGTGGCGGCCAACGTAACGAATCCGGATCCTGTCACGCCGGCTGCACCCTTCGAAGTCAGCATCAGAATTCCCAACAGAGTCAACTGCTGTCCAACCGACAAATGAACACCATATGCCTGAGCGATGAACATCGCAGCCATCGACAGATAGATCGCGGTTCCGTCCAGGTTAAACGAATAACCGGTCGGCAGCACAAGGCCGACTGTGGTTTTGGAACAGCCGTATTTTTGCAGCCGTTCCATCATGCGCGGCAAGGCGGATTCGGATGAGGATGTCCCCAAGACAAGGAGAATTTCCTCTTTGATATAAGCGATAAACTTGAAAATCGAGAACCCGTAGAATTTTGCGATCAGACCGAGCACCACCACGATAAACAAAGCCATCGTCAGATAGACGGAGGCCATCAATTTGCCCAGGTAGAACAGGGTTCCGATGCCGAATTTGCCGATCGTATAAGACATCGCCCCAAACGCGGCGATCGGGGAGACTTTCATCACCATGTTGACAATTCGGAAAATACCCTCCGTCATTTTTTCAAACAAATCAATCACCGACTTGGCCCGCTCCCCCATCGATGCCAAGGCCACGCCAAACAGAACGGCGACGAACAAAATCGGCAGCAGCTCCCCTTTTGCCAATGCCCCGATCAAATTGTCCGGGATGATGCTCATGATGAAATCCATTACCCCATGACTTGCTTCCGCCGCTTGCTTGGTATACGTACTGATATCGCCTTTCGCGGCGGAAGCGTTTACACCGACACCAGGCTTGACAATGTTGACCACGATCAGACCGATCGCCAACGCGAAAGTGGATACGACCTCGAAGTAGATCAGCGCCTTGCCGCCGACCCGTCCGAGCTTCTTCATGTCTCCCATCCCCGCAATTCCCGTCACCACGGTCAGGAAAATGATCGGGGCGATCACCATCTTGATCAATTTGATGAAAATGTCAGCCAGAACTTTCAAGTCGACTGCGTATTTCGGAAAAAACTGGCCGAATAAGATACCCAAAACGATGGCAGTCAAGACTTGCGCGGTGAGGCTCTTGAAACCGAATCTCTTTTTCACTCCTGATCCCCCTTTTCGAAATCGCTTACATGACGAAATGTTTTTTCTATTGATGTATTGAATCATATTTGACTTCGAATCGGAAGAATTCGAACATATAGTTCCTTTTGGTCTTTTTGATCTTTTGAACTGAACCTCCAAATATGAGATGATGAACAGGGATGAAGCGAGGTGATCCAAGTGCGCGTCGGCGCTTTTTTTCTGACCTGTCTGCTGTTTCTCGGATTGTTTGCCGCTTGCGCTCCGACAGCCGTCGATCACGAACAGGTCAGCGAATCGGACAAAATCGTGATTCGCTTTTCGCACGTGGTCGGCGAAGATACGCCGAAGGGACAAGCCGCCCGCCTGTTCGCCAAGCTGATGAAAGAACGGACGAACGGCAAAGTGGAAGTGCAAGTGTTTTCGAACGGTTCCCTATACAAAGATTCGGAAGAGCTGAACGCACTGGCGGAGGGACATGTGCAAATGATCGCCCCGGCACTCTCCAAACTGAGCAATCTGGTACCGGAGTTGGGGGCGTTCGACCTGCCTTACCTGTATTCGGATCTCGACGGGTACCACAGGGTATTTGACGGACAGATCGGACAGGCGATCGCCCGCAAATTGGAAAAACACAACATGCTTCTGCTCGCCGCCTGGGACAGCGGCTTCAAGCAGTTTACCAACAATCTGCGTCCGATCCGCGAACCGCAGGATATGGCCGGGTTGACGATGCGGATCATGCCGAGCGCCGTGCTCGGCCAACAGTTCAATTTGCTGCAGGTCCGCCCGATCGAAATGAATTTTAACGACGTATACCTGGCGCTCGAACAGGGCAAAATCCAGGGCCAGGAAAATACGATCTCCAATATCTACAGCAAACGGTTTTACAAGGTGCAAAACTACATGACGTTGAGCGATCACGGCTATCTCGGCTATCTGGTGGTGATCGACCGGACGTTTTGGAACCGGCTGCCCGCCGGCGTGCAATCCGTGATCCTGGAAACGATGAGGGAAGTCACGAACTGGGAACGGACGCAGGCGGTCAAACTGGAACAGGCGAAACTGCAAGAGATCTACAATTGCCGCTGCATTCAGATCGAGCGACTGACGGAAACGCAGAAAGCAAAATGGAAACAGTTCTACCAGCCGCTATATGCAGACATGCAGCAAAGGCTCGGGCAGGATTTCTTTCGCGAGTTGAATCTCACCCCCTGACGGAGACAGAGACTATGAAACGAAAACGGCTTACCATGCGGACAAGAATTGCGGTTATCGTCTCGATCATCGTCTTTTTTTCCGTCAGCGCAAGCAGTTTGATCATGCTGCGCCGGATGACCGCCGCGTACGAACAGGAACTGGGAAAACGGGTGATGGCGATCGGACAGTCGCTTGCCCAGTCGCCGGTCATTCGGGAAGGATTGCAGCGGCCTGACGGCTGGCAAATCATCCAGCCGAACGCCGAACGGGTCCGGTTGGCGACCGATGTGGAGTATGTAGTCGTGTTCGACATGGACAAAAAGCGGTATTCCCATCCGCTGGAAGATCGGATCGGTACCCGCTTCGAAGGCGGCGACGAGGGGCCGGCCCTGGCCGAACAATCCTATGTGTCGCATGCCAAAGGCGTCAAAGGCCGCTCGATTCGAGCGTTCGTGCCGGTGATGGACGAGGAGGGAGCCAGGCAACTCGGTGTTGTGGTGGTCGGAGTGCTCGTCCCCTCATTTTGGCAAATGGTCTGGGACTACCGGCTGGACCTCTATCTGTCCCTGCTGCTCGGGGGCACGTTCGCGATTCTCGGTGCGGTTGGGGTGGCCAACCGGATCAAGCGGCAGATGTTCAATATGGAACCGGTCGACATCGCCCACCTGTTTGAAGAGCGGGAAGCGGTGATCGAATCGATCGCGGAAGGGATCATCGCGATTGACCAGGACGAGCGGATCACCGTTTTTAACAAGCAGGCGGCCCGTATGATGCATGTGACGCAAGATGTGATCGGCAAACCGATTCGTGAGGTGATCCCCGACAGCCGGCTGCCCGAGGTTTTGCGTGACGGACAACCGCAATACAGGCAGCTTCGCCGGATTCACGACACGGTTATTCTGACGAACCGGGTCCCGATCAAGGTCAATGGGCAAATCGTCGGCGCCATGTCCACGTTTCAGGACCGGACGGAAGTCTATCAATTGGCCGAAGAACTGACCGGCGTCAAAAAGTTTATCGACGCCCTGCGGGCGCAAAACCACGAGTATCTGAACAAGCTGCACACAATCGCCGGCCTGATCCAGCTGGAACGGTATGAAGAAGTGATGGAGAAAATTCTCCGCTTCAACCAGGAAAAGGAAGACGAAACCCGCTTTTTGACACAGCGGATCCAGGTGTACAGCATCTCCGGCCTGATCCTCGGCAAGATCAGTCACGCTCGGGAACAGGGGGTGGCACTGCAGGTTGATCCGCGCAGTTCGTTGTCCGTGTTGCCAGCCAATCTGAAAGAGGCGGACCTGCTTCTGGTGCTCGGCAATCTGCTGGAAAACGCGATCTATGCGGCTGCCAGAGCCACCCGCCCGGACAAGCGGGTGCAGCTCTTCCTGGAAGGAAATGAGGACGGCGTGGAGATTCAGGTGACCGACAACGGGATCGGAATCCCGCCGGATGTACAGGCCAAAATCTTCGATTACGGCTTCACGACAAAGGGACCGAACGGCCAAGGCATCGGACTCTACCTTGTAAAACAGCTCGTCGATCTGCACGGCGGCGAGATCGAAGTAGAATCGAACCCTGGGACATGCACCCGGTTTGTCGTGATCCTGCCCGGCCCTGCGTGGGAAGTGGAGGGCAGCCTCCGGTCCCCGGAAATGGAGGAGAGCTGAAATGGAACCGATTCGGCTGGTGATCGTCGAGGACGATCCGATGGTGATGGAAGTGAACAGTGAATTTGTCGCCCGGATTGCCGGTTATCAACTAGTCGGCAAAGCGTTCACCGGTGCGGAAGCGGTTCAGGTGATCGAACGGGCAAAACCGGATCTGGTGCTGCTCGACTATTTCCTGCCTGACCGGGACGGCCTGTCCATTCTGAAAGACATCCGCCGACGAGAACTGCCGGTCGTCGTAATCCTCTTGACAGCCAATCGATCACCGGAACACATCCAGCAGATTTTGCGCTTTGGCGCCGTCGACTATATTTTCAAACCGTTCCGGTTCGAGCGGATTCGCTCCGCCCTCGACCAGTATCGCTACATCCACAGCAAATTGCAGGCCGACCGGCAACTGGAACAGGCGGATATGGACGTGATCACTGGCATGAGACTGGCCCATCCGGAACCGCAGAACGCCACCAATCTGCCAAAAGGGCTCAACCAGCGCACCTTGCAGCAGATTCTGCACTACCTGGCGAAGCAAACGGAACCGAAGTCGGCGGAAGAAGTGGCGGCGGGAACCGGACTTGCCCGCGTTACCGCCCGCCGCTATCTGGAATATCTGCAAAAAAAGGGCGACATCCAACTGGAGATCCAGTATGGCTCCATCGGCCGCCCGGTCAATCGGTATCGGTTATAAACTGCCGTAATGTTCGAGAATTGTCAGCACATACATCGCATGCGACCAGGTGAGCGGCACCACCCAGGCGGGGCCGCCTTTTTCTTTGTCCACCTGTTCCGGCAGCAGTCCGGTCGCGGTCTGGTTGGCCAACACCCACTCCAGCGCTTCCCGTACTTTGTCCGCTTCGCCGCGCCGATTCGCTTCCAGTGCCGACCACAGCGTACACAGCACCCAGGGGTTGCCGCCCGCATAATGGTCGTTTTCATACCGGCGAATGCCGCCGACTTCCGGCTGTGTGCAATACCGCCTCACCGCCTCGGCCGTCTGGACGACAAGCGGATGATGGGCGTCAAACAGTTCGAACGGGTAGGACAGCCCGAGCAGGGATGCATCCACAACCGGGTCAAAATCGGCCACATACCGGGTGTATCCGTGTCGGTCGACAATCATCCGCACCGGCTCGCCCGCCGCTTTTCGCCGCTCGAACTCCTGCCGGCTGATGTGCAGGCGGATGCCCCGGTACCAGCTTTGCTTTTCCGGATTGTACAGCGTTTCCACTACCCCCCGGATCCGCTCACCCGCCGCACCGTACTGCTCGGCCAACTCCGCTTCCCCGAGCTGGCGGGCCGCCTCCGCCGCCGCCAGGAGCGCCGCCGCCACCGCGGCCGACGAATACGTATGCTGCCCGAACCGTTCTTCCCAGAGGTCGATGCTCGCCCGGGGACACCCCGTGTCCGGATCGATCGTCGCCAGCAGATGATCCGCTCCCCGCCGCATCGACGGCCAACATTCGCGCAGAAACGCCTCGTCCTGCGTGATCCGGAAATGCTGCCACATTCCCCACAGAATCGAAGCCGGTTCATCCGCCTGATAGCCCCAACTCGGCGCCAGATCCCCATTCATATAATGCCGGTGGTCCCACGACCCGTCCGCTTCCTGTGCCCGCATCGCCCATCGGTAGAATCTGCGGCCGATGTCCGGATAGCCCGCTTTGTCGATCGCCACCGTGATATAGCCCGCATCGCGCCCCCAGCAGTACCCGTAACCGCCGCATCGCGTGTAAAACGGGTCAAATTCCGGCGCGGCGATCAGCCCTCCGTACACCGCGTCGGCCATCAGGCTGAATACAAGCAAAGACCGGCGGTAGAGGGCATCCAGCCGCTCGTCTCCGGTAACAACCTGGCGGCCGCGCGCCAGGAATTCGGCTGCATGCCGCTCGGTTCTGGCTAACAGCTGCCAGTGCGCCGCCTGCCGCACCCGGGCCAGCCGCTCGCCTGCTTCCCGACGATTTTTTCCGAATGCGATGTAGATCGTGAACACAGCGTGCCCGCCTGCCGGGATCACACTGGTCCAGACCTGCGCCGCATCCGAACCGAGCGTCACCGCACCGCCTTCAAACCGCCGTTCATCCAGATGGGCTTCCACATTTCCCACCTGGAAGCCGAACGGGGCTGTCTGTCCGCCCACCATCGCCCAGCAGGAGCGGCGGTAATGGGCAATCGCCTGCGCCTGTTCGTCATACAAAACAGATTGGTAGAGCGGGCTTTCCTCCATCTGAAAATCGGAAACGCAGACCAGATCGGTCTCGATCGTATCACCGCCCGTGTTCGTCACCCGGTAATGACGCACGATCACGTCCTCGTCCGGCACCACGTAATCGGTCGTTTCCACCTCCACCGGGAAGTCGCGCGTCCGGGCAACGGTCCGCACGATGTTAGTATCCGGCAGATAGCCATGTTCATGTGTAAACCGATCGCCGCTCAGCCAGGCGATCGGCGAGCCGTTCACCCGGATCCCGGCCCAAAACCGGTTCACATGCTGCGCATAATCGATCGTTGGCCAAAACGCGCGCACCAGTTCTCCGTTTTTCGTCAAGGCGGCCAAAATACGTCCATTTCCGATGATCGAATCGATCAGATACGGTTTTTGCTGTATGTGTGCCAAATTCCCATCAACCTTTCCTTTTAGCCTTGCCTGCTGGTCGTCCAGCAAAATGATATACGCTCAGTACGCCTCCATCCGCAGCGCTTCGCATCCGCTTTCGTCGGCGATTCGATAGCCGCCCGAAAGCAACCGAACAACTGTCGGAACCGATGTAGCCAAAAGCTACGGTCCGATACGTGTTCACTTTCTGTACCTAGTCTGTTCCCTCCCGCCATCGATCCGCCCGCTTCACTTAATGCATACGTTTGCATTGAACCCGCGGAAAAAACGCCCTGCCGCCGGGCGTACGTGGAACACTATGGTAGCGATTCGCGTCTTGGAGCCGACAGTTGGTTCCAGGCGCCGCACGAGTGGCGGATCACCAGATCGCTCGGAATGATCACCGATCTGGCCGCCGCTTCTGGGTTGCGCAACTGTTCGATCAGCAGTTCAGCAACAGCCGCCCCCAACTCGTAAATATGCACGTCCATACTGGTCAACGACGGGTTTGACATCTCGGCCAGTTTCACATTGTTAAACCCGATGATCGCAATGTCATCCGGAATCTGGTATCCCAGTTCACCGGCAGCCCGCATCGCCCCGAACGCCAGCACATCATCCGATGCCACCACCGCCGTCGGCCGTTCCGACAGGGCGAGCAACCGCATCATGCCCAAATAGCCTCCCTGTTCCATGAACGGGCTGGAATAGATCAATTTGCGGTCGGCCGGGAGACCCGCTTCTTTCAGCGCGGTCTCATATCCTTGCATCCGGTCCTGTGTCACCAACAAGGCTTGGTCACCGCACAGAAAACCGATCCGCCGGTGTCCGAGGCCGATCAGATGACGGGTAGCTCGGTAACAAGCGTCCACATTGTCGTTGTTCACCCAAGAAATCGGGACGTTGTCATCGTGCGGCCGTCCGAGCAGCGTTGCCGGAAACGGATGTTCCCGCAACACATCCAACAGCGGATCCTGCATCCGCGAGGAAAGCAGCAGCACGCCGTCGACACGCTTGCCGTGAATCATTCGTTTCAACGACCTGACATCCTCCTTGCCGGAATCGGATGTCGACAGCAGCAAATCGAACCCTTCCCGCTTGGCCACATCGCTGATACCGCGCAACACTTCGGGAAAAAACGGATTCATGAAAAATTCCTCCGTCGTGCTGGGAATCAGCACGCCGATCGCATCCGCGCTTTTTTTCACCAGGCTGCGAGCCAAAAAGTTCGGATGATACCCCAACTCTTCCATCGCCTGGCGGACCTGCCGCTTCGTCTTTTCGCTGATCCGCGGGTGATTGGAGATCACGCGCGACACGGTGGAAGGCGATACACCTGCCTTAACCGCCACATCTTTTATGGTAACGTTCAACGGGACGCACCTCCTTCCGCCCCCCACGCAGGGTCATCAAACGATACTAGCGGTTCCAAATACAACTAAAATTTTATCCTTTCACAGAACCGGTTACAAGCCCGCAAGCGATCCATTTTTGCAACACCATGAAAATCACCGACCGACAGCGTCAGGTTTTGGAGGATTTGAGCACCGCCCAAAGTATTTACTATGTGCAATCGTATGCATTCCTTAATCGAAAAAACCCGCATTTTTATTGAATTTCTAGGATTCAAACGTTTGTACTTTAACTATAATCCAGCCAGTCAGGTTTCGTCAATGAGCTTTGAGATTATTAAGCATGCGTGGCAAAAGGCTGTCCTTCATCCACCACCACGCTTCCGAGCGTGCGTGTGCAGTGTGTCGAAAAAAAAAAAGGATCAACCCCTTCCGTAAAGAGGAACGTTGATCCTTATTTGCCCCTAAATTTGAATCGATACATATTTCGTTTCCAGAAATTCCTCCAGTCCGTATTTGCCGCCCTCGCGGCCCAACCCGCTCTGTTTGTAGCCGCCGAACGGCGCCTGGGCAACGGCCGGCAGCGGATCGTTCACCCCGACGATGCCAAACTCTAGGTTCTCCGAGACGCGAACCGTCCGCCCCAGATCAGAGGTGAACATGTAAGCGGCCAATCCGTAATCCGGGTGGTTGGCCAGTTCGACCGCTTCCTCCTCCGTCCGAAAGGAATAGATCGGCGCGACGGGACCGAACGTCTCTTCCCGCGAGATCAGCATATCGTCGGTGACGCCGGCGAGAATCGTCGGTTCGAAAAAGTGGCCGTTTTCGTAGCCGGAACCTTGCAGCCGCCGGCCGCCGCAGACCAAACGCGCCCCTTTTTGCAGCGCGTCCTGAATGTGCCGTTCCACCTTTTCCACCGCCGCCTGGTTGATGAGCGGTCCGATCTCGACGCCTTCCTGATGCCCCTGGCCGACTTTCATCCGTTCCACTTTCGCCCGGAATTTCTCCGTAAATTCCGCCAGAATCGACTCCTCCACCAAAATCCGGTTGGCGCACACGCACGTCTGGCCGGCATTGCGAAACTTGGATGCGATCACCCCATCCACCGCCTTGTCCAGATCCGCGTCGGCAAACACGAGGAACGGCGCGTGACCACCCAGTTCCAGCGACACCCGTTTAACCGAATCAGCCGCCTGCCGCATCAACAATTTGCCCACTTCCGTCGAGCCGGTAAACGTGATCTTGCGCACCAGCGGGCTGCCCAGCAGCACCTCACCCACCTGCCGCGGATCGGAAGAAGTGACGAGGTTGAGAACCCCCTTCGGAAAGCCGGCTTCCGCCGCCAGTTCCACCAGACGAATGGCCGTCAGCGGCGTCTCCTCGGACGGTTTGACGATCACCGTACAGCCCGCCGCCAACGCAGGAGCGATTTTGCGGGTGATCATCGCCGCCGGGAAGTTCCACGGCGTGATCGCCACCACCGGCCCGACCGGTTGATGCAGCACCTGCAGCCGTTTCGTAGGGGAAGAAGCGGGAATCAGATCGCCATACACCCGCTTTGCCTCTTCCGCGTACCATAGGACAAAATCGGCCCCGTACAGCACCTCCCCCTTCGCTTCCCGCAGCGGCTTGCCCTGTTCGGTGGTGATCAGATCTGCCAGTTCGTCCGCATGCGCCGCGATCAGATGGTACCACTTGTACAGCAGATCAGACCGAGTTCGCGCGGTTTCTTTCGACCAACTGCGAAACGCCCGCACGGCCGCTTCGACCGCCGCTTGCGCATCATCCGCCGTTGCGTCCGCCACATGGGCGATCACTTGTCCGGTCGCCGGGTTGACCACCGGAAATTGCCGGCGTTCAGCAGCATCCCGCCATTCTCCATTGATGTACAGACGGTTTTCCATATGTACTACTCCCCCTTGCGCGATTATTTTTTAGCATATCAAAAAATTCGGGCGCCTGCCTATCCATTTCTTTGTTGTTTCTTTGGTTTTCCTCAGATTCCAAGTCTCAGATTCCAAGCCGGGATGCGGCAAGCAGATGCATATCCTGAAATTTGAATAAGGCCGCCTCTTAACGGGGCGGCCTTATTTCGAAAAAGACTTCTAGTTTTGCCACGTGACAGTGATGTTACCGGTTGCACCCGTGGGAGTTGTGGCCACGTGGTTCGAACCATTCTCCCATTGAATCGTTCCATCCGCACGCTTGATGAAAAACTTGAATTGAATCGTCTTTCCTGCCGGAACGCTGAATACATAAAACCAATCCGGATAATTGGGCGCGAGCAGGGGCCCTTGCGCATTGTTAACGGCTCCGCTCGTATCCGTGCTCCAATTTCCCAATTCCGGTATGTTGCCCGTCAGGTAAATCTTATCCCCCAGGTTGGTCGGAGGAGCACTTTTCACAGTAAACACAACCGATGTCTGCGTTCCACTCAAAATATTGTAAGAATACAGATTGCTGGAAACTCCACCCGCGGTGACTTTTACATCGGTCAGACCGGCGGCCATGTTGGGCACGTACACTTCAATCCGGTTTGATGTCCAGGATTTTACAGTCGCTGTCACTCCGCCAAATGTCACGGTTCCCTGCGTCGTTCCAAAACCTTTCCCGTCGATCGTGACCACATTACCCGGAATTCCCATATTCGGAGCAACCGATCCGATTTGCGGCGCTGAAGCGGATGTGCTGTACTGCCAAACAGACACGGCTCCAGGCGCAAGCGTGAACGAAGCGACACTTCCATTGGAAACGGAAATCCCGTTCCCCCCCAACAGCCCTGACAGATAATCCGCATAGTTGCCATTTGGCAAGGCAGTCTGCAAACCGGAAATCGAGTAGGAGGATTGCGTGTTTCGATTGATGGCCACCAATACGACATCGTTGAAAAATTTCCGCTCATAAATGTAAACATCATTGTTGATCCAACGTTGGGTGGTGGTGCCGTACTGGATCGCTGCATTGTTCCTGCGCAACCCCGCCAGAGTTGACACCTCTTTAAAGGCGGTGGTTGTCGTATCAAACGCCGGCATCATCCCCCTGTTGTACGGGTCATTGCCGCCTGCCATGTATTGTTCGGTTCCGTAATAGATGGAGGGCGTTCCCCGCGAAGTGAGAATGAAAGCAAGCGCCTGGTGCAAATTCGCCTTGTTCGAATTTACCGTAAGAAATCTCGACATATCATGGTTATCGATAAATGTGATTAGATTTTCTTTGTATTTGTACTCGTTCCCCGTTTGGTTCACCATATTGTTAAGATCGTACATCGTTTGCGTAAATGTACCGAACACATTTCGAATCACCGTGTTGAGATCAAAATCCAGCACATTGACACCGCTGTTGTTGGCGTACCGGACCTTTTCCAAATGATTGGCTGCTCCGGGGTCATCTCCGTACCATTCCCCCACTAGGAAAATGTCTTTCTTTTGGTACAGTTTATCAGCCAACGATTTGGAGAACCCAGAATTAAAATGCTTCACCGCATCAATCCGCAAACCATCCGCTCCATGTGCTACTAATTGAACCGCCGCATCGGTCAGGTATTGAGCAATCGTGCCATTTTCCTGCGACAAATCGGCAAGCGAGAAACCGGCTGGATCCGTGAAGTTTTTCCATTGCGCCTCGTACCGGTCGTCCCAGTTGCTGATGTCCCCATTATGGTGAAAGTACCCTTTTGTTGCGTCATCAAAATAATTGCCCATATAGGTTCCGTTGTCGTAGAGGGCGCCGCCTTCCGCAAAGGTGGAATCGTTTGCCTTAAAAGGAGTTGAATGATTGGGCACAAAGTCGACAATCACCTTGATTCCGTTTTGGTGAGCATCATTGACCAACGTGTCAAATGTGGTCCAATTCCCGAAATGTTCCTCAATCTGTTTAAAATCGCGCGTCCAGTATCCGTGATAGCCAGTGTTATCGGTACCTGCAAGTGTATCCAGATTGTCCAAAACCGGGGACAACCAGATCGTCGTTACGCCCAGCTGTTTAAGATAAGGAAGTTTTTGACGAACCCCCTCCAGATCCCCGCCCCAATACATTTTCCACTTCGATTTGGTGGGATCGTAAAGTCCATAACTTTTGGCAGGATTGTTGTTCGTCGTGTCCCCATCGTAAAACCGGTCAATGATAATCTGGTAAATCACGTCCCCTTTGACGCTTGCGGAACTGCTGGCTTCAGCGGCGTTTGGATTGTACGGAAGAGAACCGCTGAACAGAAGACCGAGGAGCAGCATCAGTCCCACAAATAATGAAAGCGTTTTCTTTTTCATTGCATTGATTGCCCCCTTTCGTAATGCAATCGATTGCACTATACCTAAAACAATTATACGAAAAGAGTGCGAAACTTTCAATATACTCTGATTATAATTCCCAAAAACAGAAGGCCCGCATTCTGCCGCAGGCCTTCATTTCCGCCGATCCGATCACCCCTTGGTTCCACCAGCCGTCAACCCGGAAATCAGCCATCGTTGGGCCAACACAAAGAACACCAGGACAGGTAGTGTGATCAGCACCGCCCCCGCCGACACATAATGCCAATCCGTTCGGAATTGGAACACAAACGTGCGCAACCCGACCGGCAGTGTGAACAGTTCTTGCTTGTTCATGAACGTTAATGCAAACATAAATTCGTTCCATGCGGTAATGAACGAAAAAAACGCGGTGACCGCAATCCCCGGCAACGCCAAAGGCAATGCGATCCGGTAGAACGTTCCCCAGGTGGTCATCCCATCCACTTTGGCGGCTTCCTCCAATTCATAAGGAATCGTGTCAAAATACCCCTTCAGCATCCATACGGAAAACGGCAAAGCCGTCGCAGTGTAAGCTAGTACCAGTCCGACGTAGGAATTTAGCAAACCCAAATTCTTCACGATGTTATACAAGGGTACGATCAGAATTGCCCCGGGAAACATCTGGGTTACCAAGAAAGAAAAGAGGCTGGCCCTTTTTCCTGGAAAGTTGAAACGTGATAACGCATAGGCGCTCGTAGCGGCAAGAAACACGCCGACAAACGTGGTTAACAGCGCAACCAGCACCGAATTCCACACCCATTGTAAAAAAAGATGATTTTGCATCGTGAGCAAATATTTGTAATTGTCCCAAGTAAAATGAGGGGGCAGCAGCTGGATCTCCGATGAAAACACGTCAGACGGCAATTTAAATGATGTTGACACAAGCCAAAAAAACGGAAACACAGAAATGACAGCAAACAAGATCAGGGTCAGGTGGACAAAAAAACGTTCCGCTTTCGAAATTCGATGTTCCATACAGCTCCCCCTACTGCTCCTTTTCCATTTTTAAAAGACGGGTATAAAAGAAACTGAACGCCAAGAGCATGGACAGGATAATCACTCCATAGGTGGTTGCTTCCCCCAACTGCCAGGATGAGAAAGCTTTATTATACGCATAAGTGACAAGTATTTGCGTCGAATTATACGGCCCGCCTTCAGTAATCAGATAAATCACCGCAAACATGTTAAACGTCCAGATGACTCCCAACAAGGTGGCTACAAATATAGTGGGGCGCAGCTGGGGCAATGTGATGCGAAAAAACTGTTGGATACGGTTCGCCCCATCGACATAAGCCGCTTCGTATAATTCCTTGGATATCGATTGCAGCCCGCCAAGCATTGTCACCATCATAAACGGAAATCCCAGCCAAATGTTCGTGATGATCACCGCGGTCATCGCCCAGAACGGATCAGACAACCAGGGGATCGGTTGCAGGCCCAGCTTTGCAAGCATCAGATTGATGAAACCATATTGACCGTTGAACATCCAACGCCAGGCAAACGCGGATACAAAAGAAGGCACCGCCCAAGGAATCAGCAATAGGGTGCGATAGATCGCCCGGCCACGAACGTGTCGGTTCAGGAGGAGCGCCAATCCCAATCCGATCACAAAGTGAAAAAACACGTTGACAAACGTCCAAATCAATGTCTGTCTAAAAACTTTGGAAAACTCCGCAAATCCTTCCCCGGAAAAAATCGAGATGTAATTCTGCAATCCGATAAATCGATAACTGGCTTTGACAAACCGGTTCCCCATATTGTACTGATCAATATTGGTTAGACTGTAATAAATTCCCTGAACAAGCGGAATAAACACCAAGCAAAGCATCACGAGCATGGCCGGCAACAGAAACAAGTAAGCTACCTTGTTTTGCTTGATGGCCTGAATATATTTCACTTGTAAAACCCCCTTCTGGCACAAACCGCACCCCTGGTTCATGCCCAAAAAAAGTGGAAAAGGAGGGGGGAGAGACAACCTCCCCACTCCGGTTCATTATTTTTTCAACAGCTTCGTCCACGCGTCGGCCACATTATTCAGCGCCTGTTCCGGCGATGCCTTGCCTGCCACCACCGCTTCAATTTGCGGCGTGAAATCCTTGAAAATCTGGCCGCCTTCCGGAATCACGGGACGGTTTTTCGCTACTTTCATCTGTTCCGCAAACCCTGCGAAAATCGGGTCGGACTTGAGAGCCGGATCCTCGTAAGCCGATTTGCGGGTCGGTAACAACCGCAATTCCTTGGCAAGTTTCACCTGATTCTCTTTTTTGTTCATAAATTCTATGAATTTGTAAGCCTCATTCGGATATTTTGAAGAACTTGCAATCACATAGTTGTGTCCCCCAACAGGCGATCCTTGTCCTTTCGGTCCTGCGGGAATCGGCGCTACTCCCAGATTGGACGGATCCTGGAACTCTTTGCCCGTCAAAATATCGGCGGTTGCCCAAGGTCCGTTAAAGATAATCGCCACTTTCCCGTCCTTAAAATCTGTCATCATGTTTTTGTACTGGTTCGCAAAGTCAAAATTCGTTTGTGTGACTTTATCGTTTTTCAAACCAACCATAAATTTGAGAGCTTCAATCGATTCCGGCTTGTTAATCAAAATTTCCTTTGAATCCGTGATGGTTCCGCCTCCAAACGCATACAGGAACGGTTGGAAGAAGTAAGAATCGGCGCTCAGATAGAATCCGTAATGACCGTTTTGAGTCAATTTTTTCACCGCTGTCTTGAACTCCTCCATCGTTTTGGGAGGTTCCACACCAGCTTCTTTTAACAGCCGTTTGTTGTACAGCATGGCTGGCGCATCGGTCACTTGCGGAATTCCGTAAATTTTGCCCTGATACACGTTGTAATTGAATGGTGCCTGCAAGTAATCTTTCTTGTCTTCCTCGGAGACTTTGTCGTCAATCGGCTTCAACAAACCCAGTGCGGCAAACTCCGGCGTCCAGGCAATTTCGCAACGCAACACATCGGGCCCGTCGCCGGCCTGTGCGGCAATTTTAAACTTGCTCTGGGCGTCAGAAAACGGGACATTCTGCATGTCAATCTTGATATTCGGATTCTGTTTCATAAAATCGTCAACAATCGTTTGCAAAACCTTCGTTTCCGAGGGATCCATGGTGTTCCAGAATTTCAGTGTGACCGGAGTGTTTTGGGGTGCCTGTTGCGGCTGCCCCGCCGACTGCGAACCAGAACACCCAACCAAACCGGTGAGGGCTAATGAGGCCGCCATTGTCAATCCCAACATTTTTTTCATCTTGTTCAATGCATGACTCCCCTTTCTAGAACTGGACTAGACCGGACTTTGCAAACCACGCCACAAGCAGGCAATCGTTTGCATTCATCCAAAGCAGACAGGTCACCGTCTGCCACGTAAAAAGTTATCATTGTGCCACTTCTCAACAAGAATTATAGGGGAACCGGCCGTTTCATGCAAGCGTTTGCATTTTTGTTTTTTTTCGTTTTTCCGATTGGCCATGCACTCTCTCTGTTTTTCTCGAATTTTCTAGCAAAATAACCGTTTGAGATCCTCTGGATCCGCCCATTCAACACTTGGACAATCAAACAAACGGCAAAACCGAAACGGGCCAGCGTTAATCTTTGAAACAAGATATTACGCAGGCCCGTTTTCGAATTGTCCCATGCGTTCTCAAATTATTGATACCCCGGAAACTGCAGGCTGTGAATCTGTCCCGGCTCCTGTTTGATCACAAGCTGCTCAAGCGCCGCTTTCACCACCGCTGTCTGGGTTTCCTTGTCGAACGGTTTTCCGGTGGAATGCCCGAATCTGAACCCTTCCGGGTGAATCGCCCGCGGCGGGCGCATCAGACCGGATTGTTCCGGATCGAGCGTGATCAGCACTGTCGGGATACCTTGCGACTCGATCGCCCTTTGTACCGTGACCACGGTACGATGGCAGAGGGGTCAGCCGGCTGTCAAAAGAACAGCATCGGCTTTGGAACGGGTAACTTCTTTCGCGATCGCCGGCACCGTTTCCTGGTTGATCTGATTCAGCCGCATCGCGTAGCCCATCATCGAGATATGCTTTTCCGCCACACCTTTGATAAACCCTTCCGCGGCCAGTTCGCGCAGCCGGTCGATCGGAAAAATGCAGTTGATGTCTTTCTTCGGTTCATCCGTGTTGTAATGCTCCTTCGGAGCGCCGTGCGTAACCGTGAAATCTTCCGCCTTCACATCGCCGGGAATCACCCGGTAGGTCACATCCCCCGCCGTATCAAACGGATCCTGCTCTTTCAGGTGAGCGCCCGCCGTGGAGACGATCATGATCGTCATATCCTTGAGGGCCAATGGATTCGGCGTATAGGGAATCGCTTTCCGCGACATTTCCATCTTCAGACACCTCCCATACTATTCCCATCAAAGTGACGCGAAGCGTTGCAGCATATTCCGTACAAAAGGTAGCAAAGAAGAGCATATGCACTGCATATGCTCTTCTTCGGCTTGTACGTGCAAAAGCTGCACGCGTTAGCTGTTGATTTTGCGCAGGACATCGAACAGTTCTTCGTTATCCGGCTGTTTGTCGATCGGGTGAACATCGATAAAGCGGATGATCCCCTCTTTGTCAATGATGAACAATGCCCGCTCGCTTGCGCCATACGCCGGTGCGTTCGGGTCTTCCCGGAGCACGCCGTATTTTTTCGACACTTCCCCGTGCGGATAGAAATCGGAGCACAGCGGATAGGAAATGCCGCCGATCGATTTCTGCCATGCTTCATGGCTCGGAATGCTGTCTACGCTAATACCCAAAACTTGGGTATCATACTCTTCGAACTTGGACAGATCGTCCTCGTACGAAGGCATCTGGGCACCTCAGACCGGCGTCCAGTCGAGGGGATAGAACGCGATGAATACGTTTTTCTTGCCAAGGTAGTCGGACAAGGTGATGGTCCGGTTGCCGTGCGCCTTCAAAGTGAAATCAGGCGCCTTGTCGCCGACTTTCAAGGTTTTCGTCTCGGTTGCACCTTTTGGCATTTGCCATTCCCTCCTCTGATATGTAGTTGTGGGGTCGTCTCCCCACAGTTATTGTATACCAATTGAGGAAAAATCTCAATCTGGAATACCTTCTTATTTATAATTATTCAAAACTATGTGGAGAACGAACAGATGGAGTGCGGCCGCTTCACCCGGGGTACCAGGCATTCGAACACCCGGAACGGGTAATTCATTCGTTCCGCTCCCAGATAGGAAACAGACAGATCTTCCGCGATTGCAAGATCAAAATTCTGCCTGCCCACCGACACGATGACACCGCTGTTTTCCTTAATCACCGGCGATTGGTAGACGCCCGCCGTCACCAGCTCGCGGATATGCTCGATCTCCAGCACGTTGGTGCCTTGATGCACCCGCAGCATTTTTGCGTACAGGGCCGGGTGTACGACCATCGCGTAGGGACCGAACTGCCCGTTTTCGATCAATTTGGTCGTCATTTGCACCACATCCGAATACGCCCTGCCCGATTCCGTCCAATCCTCGATCAGGTGGGTCAGCCGCCCGGTTGCGTTGGTCAAGCCTTCGATGCCAAACTCCTGATTCCCGTTAAAAATCAGGTCATCCTCTTTCGCGGCCACAACCGACGCCGCGCCAGCCGCCGCGCTGAAATCGATCTCCGAGCCCAGTTGTCTCGCCAATTCAATATCCCGCCAATGCAAAATAAAATCCTTGTACAAAATGGGGATCGTCAGTTGCACCCGCCGGCCGGTGCCAAACGCATCCTGTTCTTCCTCGCCGAGCTGATCAACTGCGGCGAGTTCGACATGATCAAACCGGTCGGCCGGAACTCCTTGCATGCCGGCTCCCAACGGGCCGTACAACTCCAGGATCCGTCTGCCCACCAACTGCCGCCTGGCGGCTTCGATCACCACGTTTTGCAAACGCTCAAGCTCATCGCCGGTCAACGGCATATCCGCATCAAACACACGCACTGTCGCCATGGAAAGCTCCTCCCTGGTCAATCGCTAAATATGGAATTGGACTAATATTGAATCAGGCTGCCGACGGTCAACCGCCGGTCGCCGCCGGTCGATTGAACAGCATCGGCGCCGACCGACCGACCGTCTTCTGCTGCACCCGCGCTTCCAGCGCCAGCAGCACCGTCCGTTTGCCACTCGCGCAAACGTTCGATCAGTTCGGTGATCGCGGCCGCCCGCTCTTCTTCTTCTTCAACCAGATGGGAAAGCAGTTCTTTCGTCAGATTGTCTTCTACATGATGGAGAATCACTTGCATATGCTCGACGAAATGCTCCATATTCCGCTTTTGCCCTTCCGCCAGCCGGATCAGTTGTTCAGACGGATTCATGACTCTGCTCCTTTCCAGAAACATCTCCCTAGCAGATTTGCCAATTTTTTCTGAGGATATACAATCCGCGCTGTTCCTGCTAGAATATTGGAAAATGATATTGATTCTCATTACCGAGTCAGGGGGGCAACATGAACTTGTTCGGTTGGATCGATTTTTACAACGGATTGGAAAAAACGAAGGAGATCGGCGGGTGCATCGAAGCGGCTTCAATCACGCTGGCGGACGGCACGTCTTTTGCCAATGCGGTGATCACCCGCGTGGATTATACAGGCAACCGGTTTTACGCGCTGGGGTTTATGGATGAACAAGGAACGGTGCGCATCGTCAACGTGGACCAGGTGAGCGTCATCGTCAGCCCGGAACACAAGAAGATCCGCGACGTCAACAACCAGGCGTACCAAAAATGGGCACGCGAACAAAAACGGGCACGCGCGTTGCGCCTGCTCGAGATCAGCAAGGGAGCTGCCCGCTGCTCGTATGAAAAAGAACTGCAGATCCTGCTGGACGACATCGGCGTCCAATCGGTGAAGGAACTGTCCGCCCCGCCGCCGGAGAAACCTGTGCTGTCGGTCGTGGGGGCATAAACGGGCCATTTTGTGACAGGTCGCGATCGCCCCGCTCCCCCGGTTCAAGTGATAAGTCATCGCTTTGATTTCATCGAGTTTGCGTTCGTGGAAAATAAAATAATTGACTGCTTTTCCTTATCTGACTATTTACTCCAAACATTTTGTTTTGTGCCCATAGGTTTTTTCGAACAAAAAGCCCGGAACGATATCATGGAGATATCCTACCGGGCTTTTATTTCTCCGACACAATGGGTTGCCAGAATTTCAAGTCACTTCATGTGGAATCGCTCGATTTTGTTTCACGATTAACGCGAATAGAACTCCACGATCAGCGTTTCGTTCACGTCGACCGGGATTTCGGTCCGTTCCGGTTTGCGGGTCAGTACGCCGGTCAGCGTCGTTTCGTCAAACGACAGGTACGGCGGCAGCACCGGCCGATTTTCCAGGCTTTCTTTCACCACTTGCAGTTCGCGGCCTTTTTCGGTCAGGCCGATGGTCTCCCCCACTTTCACCGAGTACGAGGGGATGTTCACCCGTTTTCCGTTGACCGTCACGTGGCCGTGCGTGACAAGCTGGCGGGCGCCGTCGAGCGTCCGGGCGAATCCCAGGCGGTAGGCAATATTGTCCAAACGAGTCTCCAGCAGCTCAAACAGATTGGCGCCGGTGATGCCTTTCCGCCGCGCTGCCTCCTCGTAATAGCGGCGAAACTGCTTCTCCTGAACCCCGTAAATGTAGCGCAGCTTCTGCTTCTCCAACAGTTGGATCCCATACTCGCTGCGTTTTGCCCGTTTCGTCGGCCCATGTTGCCCCGGCGGATAGGGGCGTTTGTGCGCCGGGCATTTGGCCAGCCCGCACAGCGGATACCCCACTTGTCTGCACAGTTTGTGTTTGGCTCCAGTTCGTCTTGCCATATCGATCAAGCTCCTCTCGAATATGTGTAACAGGCTTCTAAACGGTTAAAAAATCGTCGAAGGCAGCCAATTCAACTCCCTCTTGCCGAAGCGACTCGAGTTCCATTTCGATCTCGTCCACCACCGCGCACAGCATATGTACCAAGTCATTCTGGGTCATGTTCCGGCAGTCCTCGACCGTCTCCAGCAGCACCACAGAACGAAACAGGTCCCCAACACGGGCGAATGTTTGTGCGCTGATCCAGACCTCTCCCGACATGCTGCGCAACGCCTGCGACAGAACAGGCGCCGAGAACGACCAATTTGCCAAAACATGGTTCAGGCACTTTTCCGCGCTAAAACTGCCGAATGCAGGCAGTACCGCTATCTTGCCCGTTGCGTCAGGCGGAAGCAGGAATTGTTCCACCAGTTTCTCGATCCGCTTCTCGACAAGCATACGCCCACCTTCAAATAATTGAAAATGATTCTCGATATCAAATCATAACCGATCCTTGCCTATTTGTAAAGTGTGGACGAAATTTCTCCATTCTACACGTGCTGTGGTATATTGGAGGTAGCAAATCTACCGGAGAAGGGAAGTCGCAGCATGGAATCGACGGCAGTGTTGGAGGTACATAAGGTTTTCTGGATCATTGCGATCGTCTTCGTAACCGGAATGTTTTCGGGTAAATTGGCCCAGCACCTGAAGATACCGGATGTGGCCATTTACATACTGGCCGGCGTATTGGCCGGGCCCTTGCTGCATATCATCCTTTTGCCGGCTGAATCGACCGCCGACCAATTCATTGTCACATTGGGAGCCGCTTTGATTCTGTTTGACGGAGGGCGGGCGATCAGCTTTCAAGTGCTGAAGCACGTTTGGCCGACCATCCTGCTGCTGGCCGTTCCGGGTGTCGTTATCACAGCCGCCGTTACGGCGGCGGCAGCGATGTACTTGCTGAAATTGCCGATCATTTACGCATGGTTGTTGGCGGCCATTATCGCGTCGACAGATCCGGCTACACTGATTCCCGTTTTTCGCCAGGTGCCGATTGATGAGCGGATCAAGCAAACGGTGGAGAGCGAAAGCGCGTTCAACGATGCAACCGGTTCCATTCTCACCTTCACCGTGCTGGGTTTGGCGATGGGGACGCAAACATTCTCGTTGGCGGACAGTGTGGCCGAGTTTTTCAGATCGGCGCTTGGCGGCGTTGTCGTCGGCTTGGTAGCCGGCTGGCTGACGGCGCTGTTCATGTCGGAAACCCGGTTCGGATTTTTCCGGGAGTATCCTGCTGTCGCCTATACAGCTTCCGCCATCGCCTCTTATGCGATCGCCGATCAGCTTCACCTGTCCGGATTTATGGCCACTTTTGTGTCCGGCGTGATCTTGGGCAATCACCATTCGCTCCGCCTGCCCGTAAACGATGAAAAATTGAATGCAGTGGGCCATTTTTATGAAGGAATCACGTTGATGATGCGCATGCTGATTTTTGTTTTGCTGGGCACACAGGTCAATTTTGCAACGCTGGCGGCCTACCTGTATCCAGGCCTCGCTGTGATCGCCGTCTTCATGTTGCTGGCGCGGCCGCTGACTGTCCTGGCCTGCACTCTGCCAGATCGGAAAGCCAAGTGGAAATGGAATGAAATCGCGTTTATGTTTTGGGTGCGGGAAACCGGCGTGATTCCGGCCGCCCTGCTGGGAATCCTGGCCGGCACGGGGATTGCCCATCTGGATGCAATCGCCGCCGTAACGTTTCTGGCGATCCTGATCACGATCGTCTTGCAAGCGAGCACCACCGGCTGGGTCGCAAGAAAACTGGGGGTGCTTGCCGAAAATCAACCGGGTCCTGGCGGATCGGCGTAAAATCCGCTGTGGCAGATTTTGTTTTTGAGGAGGAACTTGATGGAACAGCAAGCGATTTTGGCAATCGGCATCTTTTTGCTCACCTATGCGCTGATCATCAGCGAAAAAATCCACCGCACGATCGTCGCAATGGCAGGCGGGATTCTGATGGTGGTCGTCGGCATCGTCGACCAGGAGACGGCCCTGCATCATATCGACTTCAATACGCTCGGATTGCTCGTCGGGATGATGATCATCGTCACCGTCACGGGGAAAACAGGATTGTTCAAATATTTGGCAATTCTTTCCGCCAAGCGGGCAAATGGCGACCCGGTGAAAATTTTCATCTCGCTCAGCCTGATCACCGCGGTGGCATCCGCGTTGCTCGACAATGTGACGACCGTGCTGCTGATGGTCCCGGTCACATTCAGCATCACCCGGCAGTTGCGCGTACCGCCGATCCCGTTTTTGATCAGCGAGATCCTCGCCTCCAATATCGGAGGAACGGCCACGCTGATCGGCGATCCGCCGAACATCATGATCGGCAGCGCCGTGACTGAATTGAGTTTCATGGACTTTATCGCCAACCTGGCAGCCGTCTCAGCCCTGATTTTGCTGGTGACGATTGCGATCCTGGTCGTGTTCTACCGGAAGCAAATTCAAACGGCGAAAGAATTTCAAGCGAGCATCATGGAGTTGAACGCAAAAGACGAACTGACAGACATCCGCTTGCTGAAAAAATGCCTGTTCGTGCTGGCTGTCACGATCGGCGGGTTCTTTTTGCACCAGCTGCTGCATCTGGAATCGGCAACCGTGGCGCTGTTTGGCGCATTTCTGCTGCTGATGCTGACGGGTGAGCACGAACTGGAGGATTCGCTGGCGAAAGTCGAATGGACCACGATCTTCTTTTTCATCGGGCTGTTCGCCCTCGTCTCCGGTTTGATGGAAACGGGCGTCATCTCCACTATGGCGCAGCAGGCCATCGATTTAACGGGAGGTAACTTGACGGCAACAGCGATGCTGATCCTCTGGCTGAGCGCCATCGCATCCGCGTTCGTCGACAACATTCCGTTTGTGGCAACGATGATCCCGATGATCAAAGAAATGGGGACGATGGGGCTTGCCAATCTGGAGCCGCTGTGGTGGAGCCTGGCGCTGGGAGCCTGTCTAGGCGGCAACGGCAGCCTGATCGGCGCCAGTGCCAACGTGATCGTCGCCGGACTGGCGGCGAAAGAGGGGCAGCCCATTTCGTTCCTGAAATTTTTGTGGATCGGATTTCCGCTGATGATCCTGTCGATCCTGATCAGCACTGTATATGTGTATCTTCGATACTTGATGTAAGCAACTGCCGATATGAGATGACCGCCCGGAACAAAGCGTATCCTGGATCTAGCAGAAAACAGTCCCTTCTCTGAAAAGAAGGGACTGTTCTTATTCTTCAGAACTCTCGACGTATGCAGGCAGGCTGGTCAACCCGAGTTCCCGCGCCACATGATACTGGGCGATTCCGCGCCGCAGCACGTAAGATCCGTCGTCCAACCGGCGGATCTGGATACAATCCAGTGGTTCGCCGTTCTGTACCTTGGTTTTCAAGCGCTTCAACTTCTCGTCACTCACATAATACCCCTGAAAAATATGGGGCAGCACCACCGAGTCGATTTCGACCTCAACGATCCTTCCCGGCTTGCCGTTGGCTGAATGGGCGATTTGCGGGTCACCGTTGGCCAATTCCGGGCCGCCGTTTGCCGCGTTTGTTTGGCTAGCTGCCGCCGTCTGGCTGGCCACCGTTTGGCTTTCGAACGCTTGCAACCGTTCTTTCAGCCGCTCGACTTCCTTTTTCAGCAGACAGACTTCGCTTTGCAGTTTCTCCAACATTTCATCGCCCGTCGACCGCTGGCTCTCCGCCAAACGACGGTACTCAATCCGTTCGGCGTTCGCCAGGTTCTCTGCCGGGATGTAATAAGGACTGCCCCGCCTGCCGCCGCCTTCCGCTTTCAGTTTGCCGTCGATGATGTCTTTGCGCACCACCTGCGGCGACAATCCTGTGCGCAGGGCCAACTCGTTGACGCTGAACCTCTCTTTTTCCTGTTCCTCGGCAAGCGGCTGCAAGGTCCCGCTCTCCAAGAACCGGCGGGCAAGCTGCCGATATTGAGCCCGGTCGGCGGCCGCCAGATCTTCGATCCGGATCCGCGTCGGGTTGCCCCTTCCCCGCTTGCCCTGATCCGCCACGGGCAGTTTACCCGATTTTATGTCAAGACGAATCGTGGCTGTCGAGACGCCGGTCATGCGAGCCAGCTCCTGAATCGTGACAAACTCCAACTACACTCCCTCCCGATCGTTTAAATAATTTATTCTAAATATATGATTTTTTTAAAAATTTGTCTATCTCTTTTGCCGAAAAATTATTTTTTTCCGTAGATCAGCCAGATGGAGACGAACAGCAACGCCACTCCGGCAGCCCGCTGCCAATCGATCGGCCGCTGCTGCACGCCAAACCAGCCGAACTGGTCAATCAACAAGCCGGTAGCCAGTTGCCCGGCCAACACAGCCACCATCACGGTGGTGACCCCGATCTGCGGCACCCCCACGATGATCGCCGTCACATAAATCGCCCCCAATACTCCCCCTAAAAATTGCCAAACGGGAGCATGTGCCGCTTCCCGCAGATTTCCTTTGCCCAGCAGCGCCACAACCATCAGCAGCGTCAGTGTCCCGACGGAAAACGAAACAAAAGCGGACTCAAAGATGCCCACTTTTCTCGATAACGTGGCGTTAATCGGCGACTGGAACCCGATCATCACCCCGGCTACGATCATCAACCCGACAAATGCCCATGACTGCATGTCTCGCACTCCCCATCCCTTTGTCAAATCTGCCCGATTATGGTACGATCCGTCTTGAGTCTGACAGAAAGCAGGTCATCAGATGAAAGAAAATCGCCCTTGGATTGAATATATCATTCAGCCGGAGCAAGAGGGAATGGCGCTGCAGGAGATTCTGACCGGTCAGATGAAAATTTCGCGGCGCATGATCCAAAAGCTCACCCGCACGAAGGGAATTCTCTACAACGGCAAACCGACGTTTCTCAAACGGCCGGTGAAAGCGGGCCACGTGGTGCAGGTGGCGGCCGAGGTGTCCAACCGGCAAACGCTGTTGCCGCAGCCGATTCCGTTTGGCATTTTATATGAAGACCAGGAAATCCTTGTCATCAACAAGCCGGCCGGTATCAACGTCCACCCGATTCATTCCGGACAAACCGACACACTGGCGAACGGAATCGCCTGGCATATGCGGGAACAGGGACTGGCCGCGCCGGTGCGGCTGGTGCACCGGTTGGACCGCGACACGTCAGGCATCCTGATCGTCGGCAAATCGGCGTTTGCCCATCAGCATCTCGACCGGCAGTTGCGGGAACGGAAACTGATGCGCCGCTATCTCGCGTTGGTGGAAGGAGAAGTGGAAGAGGAACAGGGGACGCTTGCCTATCCGATCGGAAGAGACCCGGAAAATCCGGTGAAACGCAAAGTGCGTCAGGACGGAGAACCGGCTGTGACCCATTTTTGGCTCCGTGAAAAATGGAAGGGGGCCAGTCTGCTGGAACTGTCGCTGGAAACAGGGAGAACCCACCAAATCCGCGTGCATCTGGCCCATCACGGGTATCCGGTACTAGGAGACCGCCAGTACGGTCATCCCTCTCTGCTGATCAAACGGCAGGCGCTGCACGCGTTCCGCCTCTCGTTCACACACCCGCGGACGGGCGCACCGCTGGAATTGGAAGCTCCGCTTGCCGAAGACATGGCGGCGGCGATTGAGCAGCTGAAACAGCAAAACGGGTAGGTCCTCGAACCTCCCGTCCTGTCTGCTCGTTTCGAACCCCGCCGCCCCAAGTCACGTGCTGTACGCGAACAAAGCGTCAATGGTCACGAAGGCCAAATCCAGCAACTCCGCTATAAATGCTGGCCGCAACGGCTATACCGATGGAAAACGGTGTCCGGTCACATCCCAAAAGCCTTGCGGACCTCTTCCACAGTCTCCCGTCCGGCGGCAGCCGCCAGAACGACCATCAGTTTGATTCGCGCTTTGTGGGCGGGAAGATCCGGCGCGAAAATCACTCCCCGCTCGTACAAATCCCTTCCTCCTCCGACAAAACCGTAAACGGGCGCCACCGATCCACGCGGCGAACGGCTACACACCAACACCGGCACGGATGCCGCCACCGCCCGTTCGATTCCCGGAATCATCGCCGGCGGAACATGGCCCAATCCCATCGCTTCGATCACAATTCCCTTCGCTCCGCTGTCTAGCGCAAATTGCAGGAACGAATCGTCCACCGCGAATCCCGCCTTCACCATCGCCACCCGAGCCGTCAACTGATCCGGCTGGATCGAATAGTAGTCCCGCTTGCACTGCCGCACAAAATAGCGTACGCCCGCTTTGTCCACCACCCCAAAGGAGCCGAGCTGGGGAGATTGGAAGGTTTCCACGTGGCTGGTATGCATCTTCTGCACAAATCTCGCCCCGTGAATCTCCCCGTTCAGAACGACCAACACGCCTTTGTCGCGGGATTCTTCGCTTACGGCCGTTTGCACCGACTGCTGCAGATTCAACAATCCGTCGCTTGCCAGTTCGTTGGAAGAACGCATCGCCCCGGTGATAACCACCGGTTGTGGAATATGCAGGGTCAGATCGAGAAAATAAGCGGTTTCCTCCAGAATGTCGGTTCCGTGCGTGATCACGAACCCATCGTAGTCGCCGCACTTTTTCAAGATCAGTTCGCGCAGCTTCAGATAATCCCCCACCGTTAGATGGACACTCGGCAAGTTGGCAAATTCATAAAAAGTGGTTTCCGCGTACGGGTCGAGCAGCGATTTACCCGAAAGCAGCACATTCTCCCCCATCATCTGGACGATTTGCCGTTCGTCCTGCCCCATCGCGATCGTGCCGCCAGTTGTAATGATCAGGATTTTTTTCATGAGCTCCTCCCTTTCTCGCGCAACGCCTGCTTCAGCACCTTTCCGCCGGGATTACGCGGCAGCGAATCAATAAATTCCACATATTCGGGAACTTTGTAGTCTGCCAGATGCTGCTTGACAAACTGTTGGATCTCATGCGGCGTCACCGCTCCCGGTTGCTTCAGAACCACAAACGCTTTCACCTGCTCGCCAAAGATCTCGTCCGGTACTCCCACCACCGCCGCCTCCAAAATGTTCGGATGGCTGCAGAGAACATTCTCCACCTCCACGCTGTAGATTTTTTCTCCGCCGCGGTTGATGATGTCTCTTTTGCGGTCCATGATGTACACATAGCCGTCCTCGTCGATCATTGCCATATCGCCTGATTTCCAATATCCTTCCGCAAACGAATGGCGGTTCGCCGCATCATTCTCCCAGTAGCCCGGGATGACCATCGGGCCTGCAATCCACAATTCACCCACCTCACCCGGTCCGCACTCGCGTCCGTCGTCGCCGATCACCCTGCAATCCGCCCCCGGAACCGGAATCCCTACGGAACGCACTTTCTCCATCTCCCACCCCGCAGGCATCAAAGTGGTCGGCGACGAAGTTTCGGTGGCACCGTACGCGTTGCGCAAATCGAGCCGAGGAAAGATCTCCCGCAACTGAAGGATTGTGTCCGGAGACATGGGAGCCCCGCCGTACAGCGCGAGCCGCAGGCTGGTCAGTTGCAGCAGTTCCTCCTGAAGCAACAGCAGCTTGTAGATGGCTGGAACATTAAACATAAACGTGACTTGATGGGCAATCGAGGTTTGCAAAAAATGGCCCGTCGAATATTCCCGAACCAAAACCGACGTCCCACCTGCCAAAAGCATGTGGACTAGTTGGCCGATCAACCCGGTCACATGGAACAGGGGAACCGCGACAATCGTACGATCCTCGTGTGAAGTGCCGCAAACTTCACGGTAGTTGATCGCGCTGTGGATAATGTTCAAATGGCAGGCGATCGCTCCTTTCGGCGTGCCCGTCGTCCCGGACGTATACATGATGTAACAGGGGGCGGTTTCGTCAGCCGAATCTTCAACGGTGATCGGAAGCTCCCGGACAACCACCTGCTCATACGATTGGGAACTGCCCCCTGTGGGATCGCCGATCGCAACAAACCTGACCTGCGGGAAGCGTTCCCGTAGCCGACCGATTTTCTCTTCGAAATCTTTGTGGTAAAAGACGATCCGGCAACCGGAATGCTCCACCATAAAACGCAGTTCTTCGGCAGCCAGCCGCGTGTTCAACAAGACGGCGATCACGCCCGCCTTGGCGGCCGCCAGCAACAGTTCGCAAAATTCGGGGAGATTGGGCAGTACGATCCCAATCCGGTCACCCTTTTTCAATTGCCAGAAATGGACGAGATGTTCCGCGACACGGTTGACCCGTCCCAACAACTCGCCGTAAGAGATCCGTTGTTCTTCATAAATCAAGGCAATCCGTTCCGGTTGCCGGTCAGCCGACTGCGCCAACAACTGATACAGGCTTCGCGGCCGATTTTCATACACATGCAGTTGGCGTCCAAATCGTACCACCTGTTCAAATCGCTGTTCCATGCGCAGCCCCCCTATTTAGCGGTCCAACCGCCGTCGACGTGCAGAATGTGACCGGTCACGTACTCCGACGCATCAGAAGCGAGAAATATCACCGGGCCGATCAAATCCTTCAGCTGGCCCAGCCTTCCGGCCGGGGTGCTGCCCACAATCTGCTGCAGCCGGTCAGGATCCTGCAGCCAGCCAGAGGTCATCGGGGTTTCGATATAGGCGGGCGCGATGGCGTTGACGCGTATGTTATGCGGCGCCAGTTCGTTCGCCCATACACGGGTCAGCTGGTTAATCCCCCCCTTGCTGGCGGCATACGCCGTTTGCAAGGGCATCCCCACGCTGCCAAAAATCGAGGAGATGTTGATGATTGAACCGCCCCCCGCCCGGATCATCGTTTTTGCCACTTCCCGTCCAACCAAGAAGACTCCCTTGAGATTTATCGACAGCACCCGGTCCCAATCCGCTTCCTCATATTCGGCAAGCGGCTTGCGGATGTTCATGCCTGCATTGTTGACCAGCACATCGATCCTGCCCAGTTCGGCAACCGCTCTTTCCACCATCGATCGAACTTCCCCGGAGACCGATACATCGCATGGAATCGGAACCACCTTAGTACCGTAGGCGGAAAGCTCATGCGCCGCCTGGACCAACTCCTGCCGGTTGCGGCTGACGATCACCAGATCGGAGCCGGCCTTGGCCAATCCCGCCGCCATGCCGAATCCGATTCCCTTGCTGCCTCCGGTGACAAGACTGACTTTGTCCTGCAACGAAAAATTCGGAAACTCGATCTGCACCTTCCTGCCTCCTCCCGTTCTGATTTTTTCCAGTCGGCTTCCTTTCGTCTCCTTTACACAAGCCATACATAAGCAAGAAACGTGCCACAGGCAGAGAACGGTCAGTTGACCTGCAATCCGTATTTTTTCGCTTTTCGGACAAATGTCGACTGGTCAATCCCGATTTCGCGGGCTGCCCGCCGCATGCTCCGGTGTTCGCGCAGCGCATGTTCCAAAAAACGCTTTTCCGCTTCTTCCAAATACCCTTTCAGTCCCTTTTTCGGAGGGATGTCATTGGCTCGGACCATCGTGGCAGGCAGGTCTTGTTCCGTAATAAACGATCCCTTGGCGGTAATGACAAGCCGTTCCATCAAATTGGCCAGTTCTCGTACATTTCCTTCCCACCGGTATTGCTGGAAAATCTGGATGACTTTCGGATCGATCCCCACATTTTTTCTGTGTTGAATGTTGTATCGGCTGAGAAAATGATAGGCCAGCACCGGGATGTCCTCTTTTCGTTCACGCAACGGAGGAATCTGGATGGGCACGACGTTCAGCCGGTAAAAAAGGTCGGCGCGAAACGTTTTTTCCTTGATTTTTTGCGACAGATCCTGATGGGTAGCGGAAATCACCCGCACATCCACCTTCCGGGGTGTCGTGCCGCCGATCCGGTAGAATTCGTAATCCTGCAAAACGCGCAGCAGTTTTGCTTGCAACTCGAACGGCATATCGCCGATTTCATCGAGAAACACCGTGCCGCCATCGGCAATCTCAAACAGCCCCGGCTTCCCATCTCTTCTCGCTCCTGTAAAAGAACCGCCCTCGTAACCGAACAGTTCGGACTCCAAAAATCCGGCGGGTATCGCCGCACAATTGATTTTTACGAACGGCCGTTTGGCCCGCGGGCTGTTCTGATGGATGAGATTGGCGATCACTTCCTTGCCCGCGCCCGATTCTCCCAACAGCAGGACCGTCGAATCGGTCTGCGCCACCCGCTTCGCTTCTGTGATGATTTCATTCATGCTTGCGCTGACCGCAATCACGCTTTCATCCCGCTGATGCTTGGAAAGCTCCGCCTGATTGGACTGCAATTGTTCATATAGCATCGACAGTTCGGACACATCCCTGACATTCGTTACCACCCAGAGCAATTCACCTTCCGCGGAAAAAACGGGGTTACCAGTGACCAGAATCTCTTTTCCCGTTTCCACCCGCTGACGGATGGTGACAGGCTTCCCCTCTTCCAACACCTTCAGCGTCACCGAATTGGATACAATGCCCTCTTCCACCACTTGCCGCATCGTCTTTCCCAGCAGCTTCTCGCGGGGGATGCCGGTGATCCGCTCATAGGCACGGTTTACAAAAACGCCCGTTCCGTGGCGATCCGCAATGTAAATGCCATCGAACAAGGATTCCAAAACCAGCTTCAATTCTTTTGGGAACAAGCGTCATCCCTCCCACCAACAATCCCTGTTTCTTTTATATTATCAGAACATTTTATGTATTAACATAAAAGTAAGCCCTCCTGCTCGGCAGGAAGGCCGTTTCTTTCTCGTGTTCTTACGTCAAAAAACGCAGCGCAAGTTCCTTGTAAAAGCGGATACTATCTTGATATTTCTGGATTTCCACATATTCATCCGGCTGGTGGGCCAGTTTTTCATCCCCCGGCCCGTAGATGATCACTGCCAGGCTTCCCCCGGATCCGGGAACAAATACCGAAGCGTCGGTAAAGTATCGAACGCCGGCCGGAGCGAATGTTTGCTGGAACAACTCCTCTGCCGTTGCCAGCGCCAGTCTTACCGCCGGGTGGTCAACTGGTGTGCGTACGGGCGGCTTGTCGTTGAGGACGGCCACCTCGAATCTGGCTGGAGCCTGTTCTTTCATTTCTGTCAGCAACCGCCGGATATCCTCCACAATTTCCCGATGATTTTGTCCCGGCACCGTTCGAATGTCGATCTGCAGCCGGCATGTATCCGGTACCACATTGGTCTTGACACCGCCGGAAATGACACTCAGGTTCACACTCGGCTCTCCCAGCATTTCATCCGCTTCGTACCGGAAGCGGAACTGATTGCGCAAAGCGTTGATAAACCGATTCATATGCTCGATCGCGTTGACTCCCTGCTCCGGCATGGAGCCGTGTGCCGTCCGGCCGTAAGCGGTGATTTCCAGCCACAGGGCGCCTTTGTGCGCGATAAAAATGCGGCCATTGCTGGGCTCCCCGATCACCAACGCCGCCGCTCCCTGCAGCAGCCCCTCCTCCACCAGCGCCCGGGCTCCGCAACAATCCACCTCTTCACCCGCCGTGGCTGCCAAGATCAAATCTCCTTGCAACGCAACCCCCGATCTGGCAATTTCCGTCATAGCTACCGCCATCGCTGTCAGGCCGCTTTTCATGTCAGAGGCACCCCGCCCATAGATCCGCCCGTCCTTCTCCACCGCACCGTACGGATCGAATTCCCATGCGATGTCGCCGGGTGGGACAGTGTCCATATGTCCACTGAAAATCAGGTTGCTTTTGCTGCCAGTTCCCCGGATTCTGGCCACCAGGTTGCACCGGTTGGGCGCCAGCTTCCGGATTTCCGTTTCAATACCGCTTTTTTGCAGCACCGATTGCAGCAGCCGGGCCACCGGCTCCTCGTCACCCGGCGGATTGACGCTTTTCATCCGGATCGTTTCTTTCAACAGCTCCACCGCTTCCATCAGCCGCTCCCCCTCCCCGTTATTCGCCATCTCCCGGAGCATGGACAATCGCTTCCGCCAACCGGCGTTTGCTCTGCCAATCGATCGACCGCTGGATGACTACTTTCTGAGCCTGCGGCGAACCGGCTCCGTGCATGCATTCGACAATCGGCGTTGCTCCGGTCATGTTTTCGATCAGCCGCCCCATTTTGATCCGTTCAAGCGGGTCCACCTGCTCCCCCGTCTTGTAATATTTGTGGATAAACGGGGACACCCGGGGATTTTCAAGTTCCTTCTCCGACGGCAGCGTGGCGATGAACCCTCCTGCGATGTCCTGGGCCAGCCGGGTCACTTCCGGATAATAGCGGGCCGTGTTGAACTTGGACGAGTTTGCCAACACCGGATCGACAAACGCCACACCGCAATCCAGTTGCGAACAGTTGTAGGAGCAGGCAAGCGCCCCGCTGTACATCGTTTCCACCAAATGTGCCATCTCGGCCAATTTTTCCCGTACATGGCCCGCCTTCACCACCCCGTGCATGTCGGCAACCGCCAGGGTCGCGCCGATCAGTACGTCCAGGTTCCCTGCTTTGCAAGCGCCGTAGTTCTGCCGGTGATAAGACGCAAAACGGTCGACCAACGTGCCGGTGAATTCCGTCTCTCCGCACATAAACACCCGTTCCCAAGGCACGAACACATCGTCAAAGATGATCAGCGCTTCGCCGCCGACCACGCCGTATCTGGCGTTCCCCTGGTCGATCGACCCCTCCCATTTCCGGCTGTCATTCACCTGCCGGCCGAATACATAAATCACCCCTTTTTCGTCTGCCGGAACCGCGAACGATACCGCGTAGTCCTGATCGGCCGGAGTCATGCCCATACCCGGCATCACCAGGATTTGATGCGAGTTGATGGCACCCGTCTGGTGCATTTTTGCGCCGCGGACGATAATTCCGTCTGCCCGCTTTTCCACGACCCGTACATAGAGATCCGGATCGTGCTGTTCGGAAGGCCGTTTCGACCGGTCGCCCTTTGGGTCGGTCATCGCTCCATCCGTCATGTAGTCGTTGTCCTGCGTTTCGATTAAAAATTTCCTGAACCGTTCATGGTAGTCGGTGCCAAGCTTGCGATCCATGTCCCAGGTGACGGTGTAGAGGGTGATCAACCCATCCATGCCGACACACCGCTGGAAACAGGTTCCAGTAATTTGCCCCGCTACCCGTAGCATCATCGTCTTTTTCACAAGATCTTCCTGATTCTGGGGAATATGTGTCCAGCGATTGATCCGGCGCCCCGTCAAATGAGAGATAGCGGATGCCAAGTGTGCGAACTCAGGGTCGGTGGCCAGCTGATACGTGACGGCCGCCGCGTTGATGTGGGGACGCATGGCCGGGTGGTCCACCACGTTTTCCACCCGTTCCCCCATAAAATACACTTCTTTCTTCTGCTGTCTCAGGCTTTCGATATACTGCCCAGCTGTCATCATGATGGGTGTCCCCTCCTGCTCGAAATTTGTACAAGTAGGACGTTTTCCGGTGCGAATCTCTGCATCTCGGCCCGAAAGACGGTTGATTGCCGTAGAGATTGCAGAATTAGACATTGCAAAATGTATGCCAATTTCTTGAATGCCGAAACGATTGCCGGAATCGCGAATCGGCGGCCGTTAATGATGCAGCTTTACATCATATATGCAAATTTGCATCATTCTCTTGAATCACTGATCAACCTACCATTCGGATGGTTTAGTGAATTTTATTATTTGAATATCAAGTTACCTCAGCAAATCCTTCACATGCGAACATTTGTTTGTTATACTAGATGCAAACGAATGTTCGGGAGTGGTTGGCATGGCTCAACAAGAAGCGATGACGTTAAAGAGATTTCAAGAGAAATTTCATTCGGATGACGTATGCCGCGAGCATCTGTTTCAGATCCGCTGGCCGAACGGCTTCTGTTGCCCCAAATGCGAGCACGCTGCGTTCTACTTTCTGGAAAGCCGTAAGCTGTATCAATGCACGCGCTGCAAGCATCAGGCTTCTGTTACCGCCGG